>JBPCXM010000120.1:0-4760 GCA_051008535.1 Pseudomonadales bacterium
ACCTGGTTGAGAATGCGAACGAGGTCGGCACTTATCTCACGCAAGGCTTAGCACAGCTGGCTGACCGATATGAGCTAATCGGCGACGTGCGCGGTCAAGGACTATTCTTTGGGGTCGAACTGGTGCAAGACCGGGAAACAAAGGCGCCCGCCACTGATGAAGCCGGGCGCCTGATCAACTTCATGAAGGAACACGGTGTATTGATCAGCAAAATAGGTAGGTACGACAACATACTTAAAATGCGACCACCACTGTGTTTTTCGCGTGACAACGCCGACCTGCTGCTGTCTAACCTCGATTTAGCTTTTGCTCAACTGTAACAAGCAGGAAAAAACAATGACAGATTTTTATGATTTACCACTGCTAAAACAGGAAGAACAACTATTGAAACTTGCCCGCACCGCACTCGATGCTTGGGGGTTGGAGGGCGATTTAAGTCTTATCAAACACCGTGAAAATGCCGTTTACAGCCTACTTACTAGTAACGGCAAGCGCTTTGCTCTGCGTGTTCACCGAGCGAACTACCACTCGGATGATGCATTAAGAGCTGAGCTTGAGTGGATTAACGCACTGCGAGAATACGGCATCGGCGCGCCTGAGGTTATTCCTACCCGCTCGGGCGAATTTTTTACCCGGGCTTCGAGCGATGCTATCGGCGATCCCAGACAGGTCGACTTGCTGGCGTGGGTAGCGGGTGAACAACTTGGCTCGATTGAAAATGGTCTTGGAGATGCACCTGACGCCATTCGCGACACCTACCTCACCATTGGCCAGCTTGCCGGCAAAGTACATAACCAATCCTCGCAATGGCAGGTGCCGGAAGGGTTTATACGTCATGCCTGGGATACAGAAGGCCTGGTTGGTGAAAATCCTTTTTGGGGACCCTTCTGGGAGCTTGACGCGTTGACCAGTGAGCAGCGTGAGCTGGTCAATCGCGCTCGAGAAGAGGTGCGACAGGGACTGCTTGAGTTGGGTAAATCGCCGGACGACTACAGTCTGATTCACGCCGATTTTGTGCCAGAGAACTTTCTGGTGGATGGCGACGAGGTGCAAATCATCGATTTTGACGATGCTGGTTTTGGTTGGCACCTGTTTGAACTGGCCACAGCACTCTATTTTATTCAGCCCGATAAAAATTACGCCATTGCCCGCGCTGCGCTGATCGAGGGCTATCGTCAACAGCGGTCATTGTCTGACGAGAAGCTGGAAAAATTGCCTTTATTCATAGCGGCGCGAAGCTTTACCTATCTCGGCTGGGTGCATACGCGTCAGAGCACGGAAACCGCGCGGGAGTTAACTCCCATGCTGATTGAAATGTGCTGCAATGCGGCACGAGAATATCTGGCAATAAGATAACGCCTTAGTCACGAAGAGGGATGCTCGCAAACAACTTCCCTGACTTATACACCAAGTTGCCTTCGAACCATGTCGCCAACACCCGCGTATCGGAGATACTAGTGGCAGGGATGTCAAACAAATTGTCATTCAGCACAATCAAATCTGCCGATTTACCAGTCTCGATTGAACCCGCCTGTTGTTGCAGTCGCAGTGCACGGGCGCCATCAAGCGTATAAATTTTCAGCGCCTGGGGTAAGGATATCGCTTGTTCCGACCACAACGTATCGACAGAATTGGCAGAGGGGTCGGCGCGCGTAACCATCGCTTCCATGCCTATCCATGGGCTCATGCTCGCGACCGCCGATGGCCAATCTGAGCCGGCTAACACCAGAGCCTGGTCGCGCAGGAGATCCTGTATCGGCCAGTACTTCCGACCACGAGGGCCGACGGCGCCGATAACTGAATCGATAATAGGTGACGGATACCAGATATACGGTGACAGGTCTGCGACGACATTGAGTTTGGTGAAGCGCGGAAGATCTTGCGGGTGAATATACCCGGCATGCGCCAGCTCATGACGCAGGCCGCTGTCGCCGTTCACATTTCTAGTTGTTTCAATTGCGTCCAATGCGACCCTGACCGCGCGATCGCCCGCAGTGTGAATTTTTACGGTAAACCCGGCCTTATCGAGCGCAATAAGCATTTCCCGCAGTTGTTCAAGCGTGTAGTGCAGTTCGCCGTTATGCCGTTTTTCTCCTTTGCTGCTTGGCAGGTAATCGGCAAGCATGGCGGCAGTTCGCGACGAGGTCGGGACGCCATCGGTAAAGATTTTTACAAAGCGTAGATCGACATTTTTGTTTGCGTATTTGTTGCGCAATTCAAGCATGCGCGTTAGGGTAAATTTTGTTTTGGTGCCGGCTCCTTTCCAATCAGCATCTTGGACGACGATTGCGGCCGCCGCATGCACGGTTAACCGTTCTGCAGCAGAAACCGAATGCAACGCCTTAACATCGAACTCTTCGGCGGAAGCGTCTTTAAAACCGGTGATGCCAAACTGGTTGGCAATGGCCGTGACCTCTTCGGCTGCCTGCACATATTGCTGGTCACTCCACGGCGGAATGACCTTGCGCATCAATTGCTGCGCTCGCTCCAACAGTAACCCGTTGGGCTCGCCGTTCTCCGCGCGTAAAATCTCCCCTCCTTCGGGGTTGGCGGTTTGGTTGTCAATGCCTGCCAGTTGCAGAGCTTTGCTATTCGCCCAGCCATCATGTCCCGAGTCCGCGGTCAAATACACCGCCTTGTCGGCAGAAACGGTATCCAACAGTGCTTTGGGCGAATCGACTTTGTGATTGACAAACAAGTCGCTATCCCACTGACCACCGACTATCCAATCTCCTGCGGAAGATTGCTCTACACAACTGGCGACCTGTGCAGTGATTTCATCCGGTGTCGCTGTAAACGGAAAATTGCATTGGAACAATTTTTTGATTGCGCCTTCCACTGCATGCACATGTGCGTCGATGATGCCGGGCATGGCCATATTTCCATGCAGGTCAACCACCTTTGTTGCGGGGCCGATATAGTCGTTTACCGCCTTGTTGTCGCCGACAAACGAAAATTTGCCGTCGCTAATGGCGACTGCTTCAGCCCATTCAGGTGCGCTTTGGGTAAATATCCGGCCATTGTTTAATACGAGGTCCGCGGCTTGCTTAGCACCCGTTGAGTTGTCAGTATGTTGACAGGCAGCAAGTACAGCGACAGTTGTTATTGAGATTGCAACTGTTGAATACCTGGCCATGCGTAAACTCTTGCCTATCAATTGGTTGGTCCGACAGGTTCTTCGTAAACACGCTTTCCCGCAAAGAAAGTCATGGTCGGTTGGGTATCGCTAACCTCGGTGATTGGTACCTTGAACAAGTTGTGATTCAATACGATAAGATCTGCTGACTTACCGGTTTCTATGGAACCGGTTTCCTCTTCAAGCTTCAACGCTCTTGCACTGTTGTAAGTGAATATGCGTAACGCCCGTTCAAGCGTGATGGCTTCTTCCTGCCACAACATCTCCGGCGTGTTAGCGTACGGATCGGCACGTGTCACTAGCGCTTCTATACCAGGCCATGGGTTGATACTGGGCACCGCGGCCGGCCAGTCGGATCCGATGGCCACAAACGCGCCCGAAGCCAGTAGCGTCTTGGTTGGCCAGTACTGTTCCCCACGCTCACCAACAGCCGTTAGCACCGAATCCATAATCGGCGAGGGGAACCATATATACGGCGAAAAGTCCGGAATGACATTCAGCGCCGCAAAGCGGTCTATGTCCTGTGGATCAACATAACCCGCGTGAGCAAGTTCGTGGCGCAGCCCACTACGACCATTAGCTTTGCGCGCGCTTTCAATCGCGTCCAGCGCTACCCGCACAGACCGGTCACCGGCTGTGTGAATTTTCACGGTAAAACCGGCTTTATCCAGCGCTTTGATATCGGTCGTAAGTAACTCCGGTGCAATATGTAACTGCCCGTTAGTGAACTCCGCGCCCTTCTCGGCCAGTGTATAAGGGGCCAGCATCGCTGCCGTTCGGGACGCGGTCGGCACGCCGTCCATAAATATTTTTGCGAAATCGGTGTGAACGTTAGGCGCACGGTATTTGTCGCGCAAGGCCTGCAAGCCGGCAATGTCAAGCGGTTCTTGACGATGGCCATAAGGAGTCACGAGGGCGGTGGCGACATGCGCGCTAATGGCGCCATTTTGCGCGAGTGAATGAAAGGCTTTTAATTCACCTTCAGCGAGGGCGGTAGCCTTCAGGCCGGTAATTCCATAGCTGTTGGCGGTTTTAAGCGCGTGGGCTGCGGCTTCTTCGTACTGCTGCTCTGACCAGTGCAGATTGTCTTTCAGATAACCGAAGGCTTCAATAACAATACCCGTGGGCTGGCCGGTTGTTGCATCCTTCGCGACTTCAACTCCTGGCGGTGGCTCAGAGTCTTTACTAATACCCAACAGTTCTAGCGCCTTAGTATTAAACCAGGCATTGTGGTAGGCATCGTCTACTAGCGCGACCGCTTTGTCGCCAGACACCCGGTCCAAAAACTTGCGTGGCGATTCTATTTTATGGTCGACAAAAAAATCGCTTGACCACTGCCCACCTCGAATCCAGGTTGCGTCCGGAAATTTGCCGACACAACCAGCCACTGCGTTGGCGATTTCGTCGGGGCCCGCGGTAAACGGAAACGAACACTCGAACAGTTCTTTAGTGCCGCCCTCAACCGGATGAACATGCATATCGTTGATGCCGGGCATGGCCATCTTGCCTTGCAGGTCCACCACCTCCGTGGCCGAGCCTATGTATGACTGCACCGCATCATTGCCACCGACGAAGACGTATCTGCCGTCCTTAATGGCTAGCGCTTCAGCCCATGGCTGTGCGT
>JBPCXM010000121.1:0-2666 GCA_051008535.1 Pseudomonadales bacterium
TGGTTTGTTCCAATCACCTTGTCGCCATAGGATACATTAGTTTCCGGCCCAAGGAACATAGCGCCATAGTTAGTCATATTTTTATGGAAATAGTCCGGATCTTGGGTCATTACCTGCACATGTTCGAATGCCAGCTCGTCTGCTTTTGCGACCATTTCCTCGTAGGTATCACACAGAATGACCTGGCCGTACTCTTCCCAGGCTTTGCCCGCGATTGCTGCGGTTGACAACACGGTTAGCTGGCGTTCAACTTCTGCGATGGTTGCGCGCGCCAGCTGTTCAGAGTTCGTGAGCAGCACTGCAGGAGAATTCGGCCCGTGCTCGGCCTGCCCCAACAGATCCGCCGCGCACAATTCACCGTCAACACGGTCGTCGGCGATGATCAGCGTTTCGGTGGGGCCGGCAAACAGGTCTATGCCCACCCGGCCAAACAATTGACGCTTAGCTTCGGCAACAAATGCATTGCCTGGGCCTACCAGCATGTCTACGGGCGCAATGGTTTCCGTGCCCAGGGCCATGGCGCCTACTGCTTGCACGCCGCCAAAGCTGTAAATTTCATCTGCGCCGGCCAGGTCCATCGCCACCACGATAGCCGCGTTGGGCTTGCCCTGGTAAGGCGGAGCGGTGGCAATCACGCGCTTGACGCCAGCCACTTTGGCGGTGACAACGCTCATATGAGCAGAAGCAACCAACGGATATTTTCCGCCTGGAACATAGCATCCGACGCTATTAACCGGAACGTTTTTATGGCCAAGCGTAACGCCAGGCAAGGTTTCGACCTCTACATCCTTAAGTGCATCACGCTGAATCTGGGCAAAATTACGCACCTGTGCCTGCGCAAACTTGATGTCATCAATCGCGCGCTCCGTTAATTCGCCATAGCAGGCGTCTATTTGTTCGCGACTCAAGCGGAAGGTTTCCGGGTTCCACTGATCAAACTTTTCCGAATATTTTCTAATCGCCTCGTCGCCGTCGTGCTTAATCTCTGCAAGAATGCCCTCAACAATGTTACGCACGTTCGCATCAATTTGTGCCGACTCTTCTACATCTTTGCCTTGTTTCAGGTATGTGACCATTGGGTTCCTCTCGTTGACTTAACTGTGCGCAAACAATACTTCGCGATCTTAAGTGTAATTGCATTCGAATGCAATAATTGTGTCATGTGTTAACATTGTTCCGCTATTTCTTATCATTATTCCGCAACAAACTGGGTTTATGAGCGCTAACAACGACAATATCTCGACTTTTACAGCCGATCTACAAGGCACAATTGCCATGGTCACCGGCGCCAGCAAAGGCCTCGGCTGTCGCTGCGCCGAAACCCTGGCTCAAGCCGGTGCGCATGTCATTGCCGTGGCGCGCTCTGAAGCTGGTCTTCAGGAGCTTGCGAATCAATATCCCGAGCTGATTGAGCCGTGGATCGCCGACGTCACCAGCGAGAGTTTCTATCAAAGATTCGAGGCACTGGAACGGCTGGATGTGCTGGTCAATAACGTCGGCACCAATAAACCTGAACCATTTCTGGAAGTAACACCTGAAGATCTGGATACCGTTATCGACCTAAACGTCAAATGGGCTTTTCGCTGCGCTCAGTCGGGGGCGCGGGTGATGGCAAAATCCAGCAACCCTGGCTCCATCATTCATATGTCATCGCAGATGGGGCATGTGGGTTCTCCGAACAGAACCGTGTATTGCGCCTCCAAGCACGCCATCGAAGGACTGACAAAGGCCATGGCAGTGGAGCTTGCACCCATTGGTATTCGGGTAAACTCTGTTGCACCTACATTTATAGACACGCCTCTGACACGTCCCATGCTGGAACAGCCGGAGTTCAATCGTTTTGTGATGGAACGCATTCCGTTGGGCAAGCTCGGCGCACTACAGGACGTTGCCAATGCGGTGCTGTTTCTTGCAGCGCCCGCCTCTGGCATGATTACCGGGCACAGTTTGAAGGTCGATGGCGGTTGGACCGCACAATAAATCTTCGCAGTTCACAACGGGAGTGAGCTAAATGACGAATTCTAAGGTACGCGCCTCTATCCGCTACCTGGTGCCCAGCGGTGAGAAACCAATTTACATCGCATCCCGAGGCGGCGCCGATGCCGCACTCAAGATCGGCGCCGACTTCGAAGATCGCGAGGTCACGATTCATGATGCCAGGCGATTAACACCGCCGGCCAGCCTCGATCGCCAAGGCTTCAGCCTGCAGCAGCATGCGACGCGGGTAGAGGATTTCTATGCCCTGGAAACGATTCAGGAAGACTACAATGCGGAAATCATCGAGCTGGTGCTGTCGGCAACAGGCGGCAGTGAGGCACTGGTTTTTGACCACACTTTGAGATCCGACTCTCCAGACATTCGCGGCGAACGCACGCTTCGTGAACCCGCCTCGGTGATTCACAATGACTATACCGATGCGTCGGCGCAAAAGCGCCTGCGGGATTTGTTGCCAACTGAAGAGGCTGAGGAGCGCGTCCAGCATCGTTACGCCATCGTCAATGTCTGGCGCTCTATCAAGGACCCCGTTATCAACAGCCCACTCGCGTGCTGCGATGCAGCGACTATCGCCGCAGAGGATTTGGTGGCAAGTGAACGACGCGCCAGGGAGCGCGTTGGAGAACTGGAGCTGGTCAGTTGGAATCCTGCGCATCAATGGTATTACTACC
>JBPCXM010000122.1:0-3518 GCA_051008535.1 Pseudomonadales bacterium
CCGGACTACCACGCCTACGTTAGCGAGGGAAAAAAATGGCTGTTGAAGCACGTGCCTTACTATGCGCGATGGTATCGGTTCCTACTTTTTTGGCCGGGTTCAGATGGTTTATTACCGTCTCTAAAAGTTGACCCAATGTGGCCCCATCAGGATCGCTCCATCAATGAGTTGAACGAAGCCATGCGTATTGAGTTTACAGAATACTTGCGAGATCAGGTGGGTGACGACCAAGAGTTGCTAAAAAAAACCGTACCCACGTATCCTCCATTTGGCAAACGCATGCTACAGGACAACGGCAGTTGGTTGGCTGCATTAAAACGCGACAACGTAGAACTGGTCACTGACGGTATACGCGAAATAACGACGAACAGCATAGTCGACAACAGCGGCGGAGAGCATCCAGTCGACATCATTGTGTTTGCCACGGGCTTTCATGCCAATCGTTTTCTCTGGCCAATGGAGGTTACCGGCTGCGATGGGGTAAAACTCCACGAGCTATGGGGTGAAGACCCCCGTGCTTACCTGGGAATTACAGTGCCAAAATTCCCGAATCTGTTTTGCTTGTACGGCCCGTCCACGAATCTTGCTCACGCGGGCAGTATTATTTTCAATTCGGAGTGTCAGGTGCGCTATACCATGGCCTGCATAGAAGCTCTATTAGAAAATAATCTCGCCGCGATGGAATGCAAACAGGATGTTCACGACGCGTTTAACGATAAACTCGATGAAACGCTGGCCGGCATGGTGTGGTCGCACCCAGGCATGAACAGCTGGTACAAAAACAGCAAGGGCCGAGTGACGACAACGTCGCCGTGGCGTCTCGTGGATTATTGGCGTTGGACCAAAGAACCGGATCTTAATGACTATATATTGACGACAGTTTGCTAGGCCTTATACATACTGCATTGCTATCGATTTATGCCTTGGTATATACATTCGGGTCCCAAAGCTCCATTAGGGTTTGTGGGATCGCCAGCTCGCAAAAACCAATCTGCCGATCCAAACCGTGAGCATCTCTGGTCAGTCAAAAAGGAGTGTATAGCAGTAATATCCATTGCGTTTTTGTCGGTGCTAATTTCATAACCTGGTATCGTTTCGATCACCACTAGCTTACCAACTTCAGGTTGCCGGTGATTTGATTTATTTGCGCTTCTTGCGCCGGGCCAATGCCCACGCAAGTGGCGGTGCCCGCTGCAATCACAGTTTTGCCGGCGTCTTTGACGATCTGTGCGGGTAAGTTCGCGTTCGTTGCCTCGCCATAAAAGCGTAAGAGTTCTGCTCCACTGTCTACCGCTAAAATAACTTTGGGCATGCCGCCATTCAACCATTCTTTTAGCAATGCTTCGTTCGAAGTTAACATGCTCGCCACGGCTGCATGTGCCACTTGAGCTGCTAGCTTACCGCGCGGCAATCCGAGCGCTTCGTTCACCAAAATAACTTGTTTTATGCTCATGGAGTGAGTTCATCAGAGGCACCATAGTCAAACACAACATTACACTAATGTCAGAATGAATTCAGGTAGATGCGCCTTCATCGCGCGTCATTCGGGTTAGAATCCCATGGCGTAATAAGATTCCAGGAGAACAACAATGGTTGAAGTGACAGTAACCCGTGAGCTTAATGCCGAAGCAGAAAAAGTGTGGGCAATACTCGGAGATTTTGGCAATCTTTTCTGGGTGCCGGGACCAGAGAAGGTTGACGTAATTGGCAGCGGCGAGGGTATGATTCGACGCCTGCATATTACCGGCATGGAACCGTTTGATGAAGTGCTGCAATCACTCGATGCAGATCAAAAGACCTTTACCTATGCCATCCCAAAAAACGCAGTCATCCCTTTCGACAATTACATCGCCGATGTCACGGTATCGGCAGGCGCAGATAACACCTCTCAAGTGGTATGGCACTGCACGCTCGATAATGGCGACGTTCCCGAGACCGACGCGAAAAGCATGATAGAAGGCAGCTACACTATGATGCTGGACGCGCTGGCGAGTAATGTTGAGACTTCCTAAACCTTAGCCGCCTGCCCCTCCCAGTACGGGTCACGCAGCCTGCGCTTGTAGAGTTTGCCGTTCGGGTCGCGGGGCAGCTCTTCAAGGTAGTCGATCGATTTGGGCAATTTGAACTTGGCGAGCTTTTCTGTACAGAAAGCCATTAGTTCTTCGCTAAGCGCAGCGTCAGCTGCGACACCTTTTGCCGGCTCAACCGCGGCCTTAATTTCCTCACCCCAGTCGTCGTTAGGTATGCCGAACACGGCCACATCGGCAACTTTAGGGTGCATAATCAGCACATTTTCGATTTCCGCGGGGTAGATATTGGCCCCTCCAGAAATGATCATATCGATTTTTCGGTCACATAAAAACAGATAACCTTCCTCGTTAAGGTAGCCAACGTCGCCGACCGTAAAATAATTGCCAAGCCGTTCTTTCTGTGTTTTTGCCGCGTCGCCCTTGTATTCGAAGCGTTGGTTTTCGGCGAGCAGCATGTAGACTGTGCCTTGCTCTCCGGTTGGCATTTCATTACCATCGTCGTCGAAGATTTTGACCTCCGCCGTTGGCCACGGCCGACCTACTGTGCCGGGGAACTTCACCCACTCCTCCGGAGTGACTAGCGTGCCACCACCCTCGGTTGCAGCGTAGTACTCGTAAATCACCATGCCCCACCAATCAATCATGGCTTGCTTGACGTCGGGTGGGCAGGGCGCTGCTGCATGAATCATATAACGCAACGACGACAGGTCGTATTTACTACGCGTAGCTTCGTCCAGCAGCAGTAATCTCCGAAACTGTGTGGGCACCATATGACTGTGCGTAACCTTATATTTATCGATCAGCCGCAACATGTCTTCAGCTTCCCACTTTTCCATCAACACCACCGGATGGCCTAAATGCAGCGAGTTGGAAGCCCATACCATGACTGCCGTGTGGTATAGCGGCGAGCCGGTGATATGCACGTTGTTGTCTTCCGGCTGAATGCCAAACATTTGCATGGACATGGTAAACAAGCTGGCAAATGTTTCCGGGTCCAGCCCACTCAAACCGCGTTTCACCCCTTTGGGCTTACCCGTGGTGCCCGAGGTGTAGTTCATGACCACACCAGCGCTGCGATCTTCCGGCATAGTATCCGGTTGGTCTGCAAGCAGCTCTGCCCATGGCCGAAAGCCATCGATATGGCCGATGGAGAATGCCGCATTAGTTGGAAAATTCGCTTCCTTCGCCGCGGCAATAGCCGAGTCGGCAATGTACTCGTGCGAAATAAAAGCCTTGGCGCCGCTGTCTTCGAGGATATAGGCGACTTCCGGACCGGCCAGATGCCAGTTGATTGGCACCAAATACCAACCTGCTTGAGCGACGGCCTGGTACAGCGCAATAAATTCCGCGCAATTGGGTAAAACTGCAGCGACCACATCGCCTTCGCCTAGACCCAAGCCGCGCAAGCCATGCACAATACGATTGCAATCGCTCAATAATTCGCCACGACTCCACTCTTTTCCATTTGGGTCAGCGATTGCCAATTTG
>JBPCXM010000123.1:0-6199 GCA_051008535.1 Pseudomonadales bacterium
GTTGAATCTCCGACCTACCGCTAATCTCTAACGTTAGAATCAAGTTGGCTTCCATTGGCATGGCAATAGGGAACACAATCCGATCACGCGGTTGCTCGCCTCCAACGTGCTCGATCTTGCACTGCTGTTCTTGCATGGCGTGCGCAGCGAGCGCGAACAGGTCCTCCGTCGCATCGAGTTCGGCAGGCCAGCAAGCCAGCGACTGTTGCGCCTGCTCATCATCGCCGACTAGCACGACCAGTGCGCGGCCAACACCGTTGATCATGCCGCACTGAATATTCAACCAATCTTGCACGATGGCATGCGCCTGGACCGGCGCCAACACGGGTTGCTGCGGCAGTTTTGTCGCTTTTAATGTTTGCTTGTCTGCAGACATGCACAGATACCGATTTCTACTCAATGAGTGACTATTTGACGCCGCGAGTTTTCAAGCACGCGCGCTGAATGCCTGGCTTACATTAAAGAATAGAAGTCGGAAGGAAGATTGCCAGCGTATGGACGCCGGGCCGGAGATATTACGTTTTTTTGCTTATACTGCGATCAAATTTACGGCATTATGTGCATAAAACGATCTGAAGATGGGCTGCAAAGATAGTTGAGCCGAATACGCTGAGCCGCAACAGACGGATACATTTAGCACCCCGAACCATTCAATGCGTGCGCACTAACGAGCCCAAGAAAAATTCCTATAAAAGTAACGAAACTAACTCGAGCGAAAAAAAGATATCGACGATATTGCTCTACCAACGGGGTTAAAACCTGTTGAACGGCTTGTCGCCGCGAACTATAGACCGCCAGCCAGCCTCGCGCCGTTACCGTTTTGTGCGCCTTTAGCTACGCTTTTTCTTTTCGTTTTCACAGTTCTTCTGTCATCGGACTTCGATTTAATTCCGGCCTTGCGTGGCGGCTTGATCTTGGCCTTGGCCGCGGCTTCAATGCTTTCCTCGCTACGTAGAGTAGCGAGATTACTTTCTTCTTTCTTCTCGAAGTCGACCAATATTTTGTGCAATGTGCTACTGATCAGAGAACAATTACGAATCGTTTCAATTTGTGGCCAGGTTGCCCGCTCTCCCTCGTCAATCAAAAACAGCAGGTCTTTCTCCGACAGAGGGGAAAGAATTTTACGCGGATCGTAAAAGCGAAAGCTGGGCAGAATATTAATATCGCCCGCGTAGTTCTGACTCGCCAACGCATTCATGCTACTAAGCAGCATATTCCAGCGCGGTGCGTTCTTCAGGTAGCGCCTGGACAAACCATGAATGCTGCGCAACCACTCCTTGGTCAGTTTCTGGGAAAATTGCGTAGCGGCCGCGGTGATACCATTCTGATCATTGTGACTACGCTCGACCCACAGCACATAAGGGTTAATCTGGCTGACGACATAATGATTGACGCCGTATAGGCGCGCCAGACGTTTCGCCGGCAAGTCGTCGGTCACCGAGCCGTCCATCCATTTGCGGTTGGGCAGATAAGCCTGCGCGTCGCCGTGTTCATTCTTGGCTTGCAATATGACTGCGGGAAATACGCCGGGTATCGCACAGGAAGCCATGACTGCTGTACGGATATATACATTTGGCGAGGTAATCGCATTCAGCAAGCGCGATGTTTGATGCAACTCCGTCGGCGCGATAGAAATATTGATATGCTTGCCAGTGCGCTCGAAAGCCTCCTCGAAGGTGAGATCGGGCAGCAGGCGCTCGATGGTAAGCTGCAAGTCGTGCACGTCGATTTGGTGATTTTTACCCCATAGAACATGCTTCAACCACGGCGCGTCGGCCTTTACTTCCATCGAAATATGTTTTGGGTCAAAGAATTGCTGCATCTCCTCGTTGGTGTGAGTACCCACCACGGCGGCCATAATCGAACCGGCGCTGGAACCGGAAATGATATCGGGCAGCAAATTCTGTTCGACCAGCGCTTTCAGTACGCCAAGGTGGAAATGCCCCAACGCCCCACCGCCGCTTAGCATCAGGGCCGACAAGCCATAGCAATGGCTGGCACGGCGGAAAAACTCCAGCTTGTCGTAAAAGTTGATTTTATTACTGCGTAATTTGGCGAGGTATTGCAACGCGTCGGCAATTTCCTCGATGTACTCGGTGATAAGCGTTTTGGTGCCCACTTTGGCTTTGGCATACAGTTCGGACTTGCCCATGCCCGCCATATTGCCGTGGATGCCTTCGTTGAGCGCAAATAACAGGCCATTGTCGTCTTTGCGAGCGCGCAGCTTGCGCAACCGATCGAGCCGGGTGCGAATCGCCACGTGGTCGTACATGCTGGTTTGGTCGACTTGCTTCCAACGCTGTTTACCCGACAACTCGTCGTGCTGGACGGCGGCAGCATGCCACTGCGTGTAGCTTGCGGCCTGCGCCATCTGTTTTTCTAGTTCTTTCAATCCACCGCGAGACGACATGCTTCCCTTGCTCCGATTGTTTACTTCTAAAGTACTAATAATAGCCTGATTTGCTCGCTATTATCTAACGCTGGGCGCGATTAAATTGCTTGACTGGCGGCTAATCGACCGTTGTTTGACAAGAATCAACAATTGAATCTGGCTATTTTTTATTCAATCTGGGCGTGAATTTGCTATTAAAGCGGTGCGATAGTGGGTAATTGGCGAAAGCCTGGTTTGGCCATGAGAAATTGCGAGGTACCAATCGTTCGCTCGATAAATCCGCCCTCACAATACGCGAGATAGTATTCCCACATGCGGACAAATGTCTCATCGAAGCCTTGCAGCTTGACCTTGTCGAGTTGAAGATGAAAACGCTGACGCCAGATGGCGAGCGTGCGCGCATAATGCTCGGTAATGTCTTCGAGGGCGACGATCTGCATATCGGAATGGGCCGCTGCATGCTCCGCGATCACGCTAACGGAGGGTAAACATCCCCCCGGAAAAATGTATTTCTTAATAAAGTCCACATCGTTGCGGGCTTTGTCGTAGCGCTGATCGGCGATGGTAATGCTCTGAATCAACATCAAACCATCGGGTTTTAGTAACTGGCCGCATTGGCGAAAATAGTCGCGGTAAAATTCATGACCGACCGCTTCGATCATCTCGATGGACACCAGTTTGTCGTAGCTACCCGACAGCTGACGATAGTCTTCTTGCAGCAGTGTTATTTTGCTATGCAGGCCAGCGCATTCGACCCGTTCTTTGGCGTGGGCATACTGTGCTTCGGAAATGGTTGTGGTCGTCACCTTACAGCCATAGTGTTGCGCCGCATAAATGGCCAGACTGCCCCAGCCAGTGCCAATTTCAAGCAGGTGGTCATTTTCCGTTAGTTGCAGGCGCTCGCAAACATGCCGCAGTTTGTACTGCGCGGCTTGTTCCAGTGTGCTGCCCCGATGCGGGAAGATGGCGGCCGAGTACATCATGGACTCATCGAGAAACAAGGCAAAAAATTCATTGCTCAGATCGTAATGCGCAATGATGTTTTCCTTAGAGCCACGCAATGTATTCTTACGCAACCAGTGGCCCACTTTGGTGAACAATTGGCTAAACAACGATTTGCTGCTGTCGAACTCGTCTAAAGTTTGCATATTGGCGACAAACAGGCGGACTACTTTCAACAAATCCGGCGTGTGCCACTGATTTTTCATGTAAGCCTCACCGGCGCCGGTGGTGCCGTTAAAAGCGATTTGGCTATACGTGCCGGCGTCTTCAACAACTACCTGAGCTAACAGATCGCCTGAGCTGCAAAGGTCACCAAACTCGTGTACATCGGTTCCCTCGAATACGGTAAGCCGACCAAACTTGATGCTGGACAAAAAGGCGAACACCATTTGTCGCGCCACGGCATCGAACGACACGGTAGGGGTTTTTATTTTTAAGGCATTGTTGAAAATACTGTTGGAGGGCATATCAGGATTTCTCTACCGCGGTCTTGGGGTAACTAAAAAAAGGTACACGTTTTAATGCGAGCCGCAAGGCTTGCCAATAAATCGCAACCAGCACTTTTACCGTCATTAGCGGATATAGAAGCAAGGTGCGATTCAGATTCACTGCCGATATTTCTTCGCGCCGTAGTTGCAAGGTTGCGTCAAACACTTTTTCTTGGTTCATCGAGTTGTCGATGTTAATACTGATGCCACTCCCCGGTGTGTTGCCGCGCCATTCGTATTGCATATTCATCGGCAGAAACGGCGACACGTGCAGAGCCTTATTGAACTGAATACGCTGAATAGCACGGGCCGGATCACAGGGTAGAACATAGCTGATGCGCTTATGCCACGGTGTGTTGGTGACCTCTAGAACAATGCTTTCGAGCTGCTCGCCGCGTGCATCGAAGCAGAAATAACAGGTAATGGGGTTAATGATAAAGCCGAAATAACGCAGGTTGGCCAGCAAACGAATGGGACCTTCCGGACGTTGACCGGTTTCTTGCTGCACTCGATCGCGCACGGTCGCGTCGAGATCTGCTTTGCCGGCGAGGAAGTCACTGCGTTTAAAACGCGCGAGTGCATAGCGGTTTCGCGACCACAGCCGGCTTTTGGCAAACACCTGGTCGGCCTCGGCAAGATCAAGGTACATAAAAAAGCAGCGATAACTGAATGCATGCGCGCGTGGTGCGTAGCGTCGATGACGAATTGTGCCTTTATAGATTGCACTCTCCATCAGCATTCGACCCCAAGACCGCGCGCAACACGCAAAGCACTGGTGACGCCGTCTTCGTGGAAGCCATTGCCCCACCAGGCGCCGCAATACCAGGTACGGCGCACGCCATTGATTGCTGGCCATTGCTGTTGCGCATGAATAGCGGCATCGTCAAACAGCGGATGACTGTAGCGATAAGAGCCCAATATTTTGTCGCTTGCTATCGCGGAATCTTTATTCAATGTCACGCAGAACGTTTCGGGGGCATTCAAATTTTGCAAAATATTCATATTGTAATTGAGCACAGCACTATCGCGCTGCTGTTCGTCGAGGCTGTAGTTCCAGCTCGACCATACTTTTCTGTTGCGCGGTAACACCGTAGCATCAGTATGCAATACGACATCGTTGGCTTGGTAAGTAATCGCCGACAAAACAGCCTCCTCTTCCATGCTGGGATCAGCCAGGATCGCAAGGGCCTGATCGCTGTGGGTAGCAAGTACCAGTTCGTCAAAACTCTGTTGTTCACCCTGCTGGGTCGTCAGTGTCACGCTATTATCACTACGTTTTATCCGACTAACAGGTGCGTTGAGGCGAATACTATGCGCAAACGGCCGTGACATTGGTGCGATATAGGCGCTTGACCCTCCGATAATCGAGTACCATTGCGGTCGGTCGCGCAGCTGCAACAAGCCATGGTTCCTAAAAAACTTTACGAAAAAAAGCACTGGCATCTCCAGCACACTGGCAGTACTGGATGACCAGATCGCCGCCGCCATTGGCGTGAGATAATGGCGCACGAAACCACTCGCGTAGTTATTCACGCTGAGGTATGCACCCAAACTCATCTCAGCAGACAGGGAGCCGGCTTGGAGATCTCGCACCGCATTGCGATTGAAGCGCACGATGTTTAGCAACAGCCGCAAAAAATACGGTGAAATGAGATTACGGCGTTGCGCGAACAGCGCACTAAAACCACTGCCGCCGTACTCCAGTCCGGTGGCAGCGCAACTCACACTAAAACTCATTTCAGTGGTTTGTGAACTCACTCCCAACTCGGTCAACAGGCGAATGAAATTGGGGTAGGTTCGACTGTTATAAACGATAAAGCCGGTGTCTATCGCGTAGTTGTTGCCATTCACAGACACATCGATGGTCGCCGTGTGACCGCCCAACCGTTCGGCGGCTTCAAACAACGTCACCTCATGCTGGCGGCTAAGGTAGTAAGCGGCGCTAAGGCCGGAAATTCCACTGCCAACAACGGCAACTCGCATTAAGTAATCCTTCAGATTGACGCAGCGATTTTACGCCCTGGTGCGCTGTTTGGATCACTGCGATTGCAGCGAGCTGGAACTGATCCACTGTTATATGGCGTGCGTAAACAGTACACACTAAGCCTCATAAAGCGCAAGATTTTAACTTGGTAAAAACCACACAATGATGATCTCATGGCGAGTATTATGCTGCATATTGCTGGCGGTAAGTTCGGCGCACGCATTTGCGAATGTGTACGTAACGGGTACTGCCTATCTCCCTGGTTCTGAGCAAATACTTTATACCGAGAACTACATTAAGGATTGCGCCAAGCAAACACGCGTGCAGTACGTG
>JBPCXM010000124.1:0-37133 GCA_051008535.1 Pseudomonadales bacterium
AACATCGCGTTGCTCTGAGGATGGTGGGTAACCACAGCTCTGCGTGCTGAGTAGCGAAACCGCCAGCAAAGCCAATCGTATAAAGTCCAACCCCATTTCACCCTCCAGTTTTTTTGCAGACCGATAACTGTTGTACGCAGTTGCCGGCGGGCTGGATGCGGTTTACGTCAACTTTAATAAAAAGGCGCAAGGAGCTGGCTGCCGAAACAGCGCAAGCTAGCGAGCTGATAGCAATCAGCTCACGGCAATAAAAGTGGCGGGAAAGTGTGGAGTCTAGAAAATGGCTGCACGGGCAGGATCGAGCCGCGATCGAATCATCAACAATCCGCCTGAAGGTGACCTCGATGCTGGGTGCGTGAAGCCCTTTTTGGCAAGATGATAGTCGCCGGCACAGAGCTGGTGCTCGCCGATAACAAACTCACCCTCCAACACCAGACACTCTTCATCGGTATCGTGCGGATGACCGGGAAGCTCCGCGCCGGGTTGCAAACGCCACAAAGATGTCGTTACACCGCTTGCTTGGTCAGTATGCAGGATTTTTATCTCAATTTTCTCTGCAAACTGCAGCCAGTCGCCTTTATTAGACTTGATCGTAACCGTGCCTGGTGGAGGGGTGTCTTCGATATGTTGCAATATTTTGGAAAATACCTTGTCTTTCAATGGTCGCGCGTTAGGCTCGTAAGCGAGACTTTCCGCCACATGGTTCAATATGTTTGCATCCAAAATTTTGTCGTCTGAATCAGCCATTCTAGCTACCCTTCAAGATACGCATGCAATTGCCGTAAAGCCTTGCGTATCTGTGTTTTGACAGTGCCTAGGGGTCTATCGGTGTGCCGGGCAATCTCGCTATGAGAGAATCCCTTAAAATAGGCTAACGACAGCATTTGTCTTTGTTCTAGTGTGAGTTCCTGCATCGCCTCAGACAATTGAGATTGGTCGCTAAGCGACTCGCTCCAGTAATCGGGCGTAGATTCATATTGAAGCAGGGCTTCCTGCTCGCTGGTCAAACGCTGCGAAAATCGCTGCTTGCTTGCCTGTTTACGGAGCAGATCCAGACAGCGGGAGCGACATTGCATTACTAGCCAGGCGGTCACCGATCCGCGCTGCTCATCGTAACGGTGTGGCTGCTCCCACACCTTGACGAATAGCTCGCAAACAATTTCTTCAGCGTCAACATGCGAGTCAAGTATTCGATACGCCAGGCCATACAGTCGATCAAATGTTTGCTCGTACAGTTCTGCAAATGCAGGTTTATTCTGTGCTCGCACACGCTGCAACAAGGCAAGCAGTAGCTCGGAATCGTCGACTTTAACAACAGGCGTTTGCAATTCCATGTTAGCCCTATCGTGACTGTACGCAGCAGCACTAGAAGCCATACTATACATCAACAACCGCCTTGCCGTTGACCAATAAAACAGATATAAGTAGCCCTTATCATATAACGAATGTTATTAAAGCATTGTTAAACCGTTGGGCCTGGAGCCCTCAATGAAATTACGTGCGCCGAGACTTTCTGGATGTTTCATGCACTCTTCAACGAGTGTCGGCACCGTGGGTGTCATCGCCTGTGTGATGGGTTGAGTCCTTGTCGTCATTGGCACACAAATTGTCATCGAAGGAGTATGAGGCGCGGTTGATCACGCTGCGTGGCCGGAACATGAAGCCGATGTATCGATACGATAACTATCTATTCGATTGGGGAGATACACTGATGGAGGATCTGCCTGGGCAACATGGCCCCATGTACATGTGGCCTGAGGTAAGACTTGTCGAAGGTGTTGTCGATTGCCTGCATAGCTTAAACAAGGTAGCAAAATGTCATGTTGCAACAAATGCGAAAGATTCGACGGCAACCGAAATTCGTAAGGCTTTTGCAAGAGTTGAACTAAGCCAATACATTGAAGAAATATTTTGTGCCAATTCCATAGGCCATAAAAAACCCAGTTCAGAATATTTTGAATTTATTCAAATCAAGCTAGGAGCACCAAAAAGCAAAATAGTCATTATTGGCGATTCGCTTGAAAATGACGTTTATGGGGCATTGCAGCAAGGCTTCAATGCGATTTGGTTTAATCGAAATGAGCATGACGTTCCCGCAGGGATCAACGCAATTGGAGAACTAAAGGAGTTGTTACCGGCCTAAGCGCGGACTGCCTCGCAAGCACAGGTCGCTTCGTTCTCCGAAGTTAGCCACTATACTTGACTAATTTAGTAGGTTATTGCATCCTATCAGTCTAGAGTTGCTGCTGACTGTAGGAAAGACCCCATGCATCTAACCACCAAAGGCCGCTATGCGGTCACTGCCATGCTAGACCTGGCCTTACATCAGGCCAAAGGCCCTATCAGACTGGTCGACATATCGGCCAGGCAAGGTATTTCCCTGTCGTACCTCGAGCAATTATTCGCCAAACTCAGGCACAAAGAGTTGGTGTGCAGTTTGCGCGGTCCCGGTGGCGGTTACCAGTTGGCCGACAAGGGCCTCGATATTAACGTTGCCGAGGTCATCAGCGCGGTGAACGAGTCGATAGATGTGACTCGCTGCCAAGGCGTGGGCGATTGCCATGGCGGTGAAACCTGTCTCACGCATCATTTGTGGTTTGACCTCAGCGACCGAATCGATGATTTTTTGAGCAACATCAGCCTGGCCGATCTGGTGGCAAGGCAAGACATTCAGCAAGTTTCGGAGCGGTTGGATGAACTGAGCAAACCCGATATTCAGGACAAAATCCGAATCAACCAGCGCTGATTGGCATCGGCCTGAGCACCTCAAAGCGGCAAGAATGAATGCACTATGAATGAACAAATTAACACCTACCTGAAGAACGATTACGAAGCCGGCTTTGTCACCGATATCGCTTCGGAAACGCTACCACCGGGATTGAATGATGACGTTATCCGTTTTATCTCCCACAAAAAAGGCGAGCCGCAATGGGTGCTCGACTGGCGCCTGAAAGCCTATGCGGCCTGGCAGGACATGCCACACCCGCGTTGGGCGCATGTGCATTACCCCGAAATCAATTTTGACGAAATCTCTTATTATTCCTCACCGAAAAGTCTCGAGGATATGCCGCAGAGCCTGGATGAAGTCGACCCCGAACTGCTGGCAACTTATGAAAAACTGGGCATTCCACTGCACGAACAAGCCATGCTGGCCGGCGTTGCAGTTGACGCGGTATTTGACTCCGTGTCGGTCACCACGACCTTCAAGGAAAAGCTGCACGAAGTCGGCGTTATCTTCTGCCCCATTTCAGAAGCCGTACATAAGTACCCGGAGCTGGTGCAGAAGTACATGGGCAGCGTGGTACCGCAAAAAGACAACTTTTATGCTGCGCTAAATTCGGCAGTATTCAGTGATGGCTCTTTCGTCTACATCCCCAAGGGCGTGCGTTGTCCGATGGAACTATCGACCTACTTCCGCATCAACGAGGCGAAAACCGGCCAGTTCGAGCGCACCCTGATTATCGCGGACGAAGGCAGTCATGTCAGTTATCTCGAAGGCTGCACGGCGCCGATGCGCGATGAAAACCAGTTGCATGCGGCTGTTGTGGAATTGGTTGCGCTGAAAGGGGCCGAGATTAAATATTCGACCGTGCAGAACTGGTACCCCGGCGACAAAAATGGTCAGGGTGGCATTTACAATTTTGTGACCAAACGTGGCCTTTGTCACGACGATGCCAAAATTTCTTGGACCCAGGTTGAAACCGGTTCAGCGATCACCTGGAAATACCCCTCGGTCGTATTGCGCGGTGACAACAGCGTCGGCGAATTTTATTCAGTTGCGCTTACCAACAATTTTCAACAGGCGGATACCGGTACCAAGATGATTCATCTGGGCAAGAACACGCGTTCTACCATCATATCCAAGGGTATTTCCGCCGGCCAAAGTGAAAACGCTTACCGCGGTCTGGTGCGCATGAGTCCGCGTGCAAGCGGCGCGCGTAATTATACGCAATGCGATTCCCTGCTCATTGGCGATCGTTGTGGGGCGCATACCTTTCCCTACATAGAAAGCAAAAACCCTTCCGCCGTGATAGAGCACGAAGCAACGACCTCAACCGTCAGCGAAGCGCAATTGTTCTTATGCCAGCAGCGTGGCATCGAGCCGGAAAAAGCAGTGTCGATGATCGTCAACGGTTTCTGCCGGGAAGTGTTCAAGGAGCTGCCAATGGAGTTTGCCGTGGAAGCCGGAAAATTGCTAGAGGTCAGTCTCGAAGGTTCAGTCGGCTAGGTCGACGTGTTTACAATCAAAGTATGAGTATTAGTTTTTATGTTATCGATTGATGAATTACGGGTAACCGTTGAAGACAAGGAGATTCTGCAAGGTATCACGCTGGACGTCAAACCAGGTGAAATTCACGCCATTATGGGTCCCAATGGGTCTGGCAAAAGCACTTTGGGTTACGCGCTTTCTGGCCGCCCGGGTTACGAAGTCACAGCGGGTAGCGTAGCCTATGACGGTAAAGATCTACTCGCCATGGACCCTGAAGTCAGGGCGCGCGAAGGCTTGTTCCTCGCTTTTCAATACCCGGTCGAAATTCCTGGCGTCAGCAATATGGAATTCTTGAAAGCCTCGGTTGATGCGGTGCGGGAACACGATGGGCTGGAAGCACTCGATGCGGTATCTTTCATGAAGCTGGCGCGTGAGAAATCGCAGTCACTCGGGCTGGATCCGGCGTTTCTAAAACGCGGCGTCAACGAAGGTTATTCCGGCGGTGAGAAAAAGCGTAATGAAATTCTGCAGATGATGCTGCTCGAACCCAGGCTGGCAGTGTTGGACGAAACCGATTCGGGACTCGATATCGATGCGTTGCAGGTCGTTGCTCAAGGTATCAATGCGTTACGTAGCCCGGAGCGGGCATTCATCGTCGTGACGCATTACCAGCGACTGCTCAACTTCATTGTGCCCGACTACGTCCACGTATTGGCAGATGGGCGGATTGTGAAATCAGGCGGCAAAGAACTCGCTCTGGAGCTTGAGGAGAAAGGCTACAGCTGGATCGAACAAGAGGTCGCCTGATGAGCGTTATCGAGCCAAGCGAATTTATGCCGGGATTGTTCACCCAAGAAGGGGCCGCCAAACTTGCGCAGCAAACGCCGCCGTTGCCGTGGCTGGCCGATCAGCGCGACTCGGCACTAGCGAGTTGGCTGGACCGCCCATGGCCAACGCGCAAGACTGAAGACTGGAAATACACCAGCCTCGATGTGCTAGCGCAGGGCGACTACTTGCGCTTCTGCGATGCCAATAGCGAATATTTGGACATCCCCTCCTCCTTGTATACCGTGGAGGGCCTCGCTGCCAACCGGTTGGTATTCGTTAATGGCCACCTTGCACCCGAACTTTGCAGTGACGCCGGGATGGCTGTCAAAGCGGATAGCGGCACTAGCGAAGCAACTATTGTGCGTTTCTGTAACGCCAATGACAGTCAGCGCATGCTGATCGAAAAACACCTTGGCAGCATCGCAAACCTGGAGAGCAGCCCATTTACCGCTTTGAACTCGGGTTGGCTGGACGATGGCGTGCTTCTCCATGTGCCAAAACAGACCAATGCGACGCAACCGCTGCATGTGGTGAATATTACAACGCCCAACACACAAGCCTTTTCCGTTCGGCAACGCTTGTTGGTTGTGCTTGAAACTGGAAGCACGGCGACCGTGATTGAACATTTTGTCAGCACCGAAGAACAGCAATCCAGTTTCGTCAATGGCGTTACGGAATTGCAAGTTAGTCATGGCGCACAGCTAAACCACTACCGTCTACACCTTGAAGAAGAACATAGCATTCATATTGGCGGCGTCTATGCGCAACTACAACGAGACGCGCGGCTGGAAAGCTTCCTACTTGGCCTGGGTAGCCAACTCAAACGCATCGACTTGCGCGTCCAGCATCAAGGCCCAGGTAGCCATTGCCAACTTAACGGTGTGTATCTTCCCAGAGAACATCAACATATCGACGTGCACAGCACCATCGAACATGAGGCACCGTACGGCACCACCGAAGAAGTGTTCCGCGGCATTATCGACGACCATGCAACGGCGGTGTTTAACGGTCGCATCCACATTCATCCACATGCGCAACAGACGCTAGCCGAGCTTAGTAATAAGAACCTCTTGCTAACCAACACGGCGACGGTAAACACAAAGCCCGAGCTAGAAATCTACGCTGACGATGTGCGCTGTGCCCATGGCGCGACGGTTAGTCAAATTGAGGATCAGGCGCTTTACTATATGGAATCGCGCGGCATCGACCGCAAGGAAGCCGAAGTGATGCTCAGCTTTGGTTTTATTAATGAGTTGCTGAACAAACTGAGCTTGGAGCCAATACAGAAGTTATTGCGCCCTGTGCTAACAGAATGGTTTGGGCGCGACTCTGCTTTAACGAGGCATATAGAATGACCAACTTGAACCTTACATTGACACCGGGCTCCACGCAGCTGCCGGCATTTGATGTGGATCAAGTGCGGCAGGACTTCCCCATTCTGCACCAGGAAATAAACGGGCACCCTCTTGTGTACCTCGACAACGCTGCGACCACACAGAAGCCAGACGCCGTGATCGATGCGATCAGCAATTACTACCGCACAAGCAATGCGAATGTACATCGTGGCGCGCATACTTTAAGCGAGCGCGCTACGGAGGCTTTCGAAGGGGCCAGAGAAACTGTTCGAGCCTTTATCAACGCCCCTTCCTCCGATGAGGTGATATGGACTCGGGGCACCACCGAAGGTATCAATGTTATCGCTGCATGTTTTGCCCGTCGGCGTTTACAGGCCGGCGACACAATCCTAGTTTCCAGTACCGCACATCATTCCAACATCGTACCCTGGCAAATGGCGACGGAGGAGACTGGCGCCGAACTCGTACCGATTCCAGTGTTGGAATCGGGCGCAATGAACATGAACAGTTTTAAGGCTCTGCTGCATGATAAACCGCGCCTGGTGGCTATCGAGCACGTATCGAACGCTTTCGGCACTATTAATGATATCGGTGAAATTATTCGCCTCGCCCACCAGGCGGGCGCGCAGGTATTGGTTGACGGAGCGCAGGCGATGGCGCATTGGCCAGTCGACGTGCAGGCGCTGGATGTCGATTTCTACGTGTTCTCCGCACACAAAATGTTCGGCCCGACGGGTATGGGCGTATTGTACGCGAAACGCGAATGGCTGAACGCCATGCCACCCTATCAAGGCGGTGGCGAAATGATTGAATCGGTCAGTTTTGCCGGCACCACATATAACCAGCTGCCGTATAAGTTTGAAGCGGGCACGCCTGATATCGCCGGCGCTATCGGCCTTGCTGCTGCTATCGATTACCTGAATGCGCTGGATCGTGTGGCGGCCGCCGCACACGAAGTCAAACTACTGGACCACGCCCTGCAACTCGGTGAAGCATTGCCCGGCTTTCAATTGATTGGTCGAGCACCCGACAAGACAGGCGTGTTGAGCTTCCTGCTAGAGGGCGGCCACCCACACGACGTAGGCACCCTACTCGACCAGCAAGGAGTCGCTGTTCGTACCGGCCACCATTGTGCCCAACCGATAATGGACCAACTCGGCATCCCCGGTACGGTGCGCGCGTCTTTCAGTATTTATAACACCCATGAGGAGGTTGAACGCTTGTTCACCGCCTTGAAAAAAGTCCAAACATTTTTGTAGAAGCCTAGAACTATGACAGTAGAAATCGTACAACCGGGGCAACCGGTGATCGTCACCCAAGCAGCCGTGCAACATTTTCGCGAACAAATTCGCGACGGCGGGGCGGCCGGTATTCGCTTGCGCGTCAAGGAGAGCGGCTGCACCGGCTATATGTATGTGTTAGATCTGGCCGACAGCAAACCTGATGATGACATGGAGATTGAACTTGCCGATGATGTTCGGCTGTTCCTGGATACCGGCTCGCTACCAATCTTAAAGGGCGTCACCGTCGACTTTACCAAAGAAGGCCTCAACCGCGTGTTGAAGTTTATCAACCCTAACGCCGACAGCTACTGTGGCTGCGGCGAGAGCTTCAGTATTAACCAGGAAGCCGGCTGATGGAACGCAATGTTGTCGTCACAACCCGTGACTGCCCTGCCAGGTTAGTGCCGGTGGGTACGCCCATTACAATTAACAAGGATACCTTCGTCACCATCACTCAATCGTTAGGTGGAAACTATACAGTAACAGTCAACGGCAATATGGCGCGTGTCGATGGTACGGATGCCGACGCTTTAGGACTGCAAGTCACCGACTTGCAGTTTGACGCTCCAGCCGACGATAAGATTGTGGAGGACCAGGTATGGATAGCGCTGAAAACCATTTACGATCCTGAAATTCCAGTAGATATTGTCAACCTGGGTTTGGTCTACACAGTCGCTATCGACCAGGCCGCCAAATCGGTTGCCATATCTATGACATTGACGGCTCCCGGCTGTGGTATGGGCCCGGTTCTGGCTAGCGATGTGGAATACCGGGTTGGCTTGGTGCCTAACGTCGAACATGTCAGCGTCGACCTGGTATTTGACCCCCCCTGGTCGCGAGACCGCATGTCGGAGGAAGCGCAACTGGAAACGGGTATGTTTTATTAGTGTCCTGGAAAGCAACGTGAACAATCCGTTTGGTAGCGAAATAACGGCCGATGATATCGTCGACACCTTGAGTTTTTTTGACGACTGGGAGGACCGTTACCGCTATATCATCGATCTCGGCAAGTCGCTACCACCCCTCGCCGACGAGTACAAAACTGCGAACCACCTAATCAAAGGCTGTCAAAGCCAAGTGTGGATGAACGCCGAAAACAAACAGGGTCACATATACTTCGACGTCGACAGCGACGCGCATATCGTGCGCGGCTTGCTGGGTGTGGTGTTAAGTGCGTTTAATGGTAAAACCGCGCAGCAAATTCTCGCCTTCGATATCGAAGAGTATTTCTCCAAACTCGATTTACTGCAACACCTGAGTGCTACCCGCGGGAATGGTCTGCGGGCGATGGTGAAGTCTATCCGTACCTTTGCCGAGACTACAGTCTTGCAGTAATTGAATCAGCACAACGTAACTTAGGTTCTTGCGCAGGTCTTCCTGCTAGCTGAAAATAAACTGAAAAAATGCAGTCAACAGCAATACAACACCAATAATAATTAGTACATTAGAGGCGGTGCTAGGCCGGTCACTGGGTTCTTCGATAGTTTTCATGTTCCCCTTTAAATCACTGTTGTAAACAGTTTATGCTTTCCTTGCCAATTGATGCTAATTTAACCTATGACGCGCTTAATTAGGAGCGGTAATATAGCACAATTTTATTCTTTGTGATTATTTCCTCTTTTTTTGCGTGTCAATAAAGCGCCAGCAAGATACATCACCAATTGTTTCTTAGCTCACGAAGCTTAAGAAACACAGTTTCAGGATCCGGTTGGTCATCCATAGCGGGAAACTCCTCCCGCAGAGTCGCAATAACCGATGGGCTGTGCAGCCTGAAAAAGGTATTGATTTGCTTTTCCAGCGCCAGGGTTGACACCAAGGCATGATCCGGATTTTGCTGTTTCACATCGGCAAGCAGCGCTTTTGCTGCGGCGTTATCCGGTTCACGGTTCAAGGTGAATTCCAGATTGTTGCCGATATAATCATGACCGGGGTAAATGCGGGTAGTGTCATCCAGCCCCGCCAACTGCGTCGCGAAGGTCTGGTACAGCTCATGCGGGTGCCCGCCATGGTGGCAGTTGCCAGCACCAGCATTGAACAAGGTGTCGCCACAAAAAAGCGCAGGCTCTTCAGTTTTCGACAACAAACAAATATGCGTCATCGTGTGACCGGGAGTGTCTAGGGCAAGTAACTCTACGGTGCGCCCCACCGTAATCACATCACCCGCATCCAGACCTATATCGATGCCGGCAATGGTATTCTTCGCATTGCGGTGAGCAAGGAGTTTGGCGCTGGTTGCGGCGATCATCGGCTGGTTGCCGCCGGTGTGATCGCCGTGCTCGTGGGTATTGAGTATCTGAGTGATCGCCCAGCCCTTCTGCTCGGCTACCGCTAAACATTTTTGGTAATCCAGCGGATCGATGGCCAGCGCCTCACCGGTTTCTTCGCAGGCGACCAGGTAATTAAAATTACGATACGCGTTGCCGGTCCAGATTTGTTCAACGATCATCATCAGCTCCTGTTCTGCTGCATTGGCTTACGGCGCGGAAGATCATTGTACTTGAACTGCCGAGAATATCATCTTGATGGAGTACTGGGTTCGCTCTGCACCCAAATCGAGATACTATATCGCGATCGCGCAAGATAGTGCCCCTGCATTTAAGGAACGCGTAATTTGGATACATTGAAAAAGATCGGAGCTTTCGCCACCGCGGAAAACACGCCTATTCAAATCGAACCTGTTACCAGCGATAAACAGCTAGACGAGTTTATTGCCGCGGCGTGGCCCGTATACCAAAACGATCCAAAGTGGGTGGCGCCTTTAATCTTCGAACAGAAACAGCGGTTTTCATCACGGAAGAACCCCTTCTTCGAACATGCACGGTGGCAGGCCTGGATCGCGCGGCGCGGCGATGAAATCGTAGGTCGTATCAGCGCCCAGATTGATCAACTGCATCTGAACCACTACCAAGATAACACCGGTTACTTTGGATTGATCGAGGCAGAAGACAACACCGCAACGTTCGCAAGTTTATTTGCGGCTGCCGAAAACTGGCTGCGCGATAATGGCATCACGCGAGTGCACGGGCCATATAATTTATCCAGCAATGAGGAATGCGGGCTACTGGTGGATGGTTTCAACACGCCACCGTATATCATGATGGGACATGCTCGCCCATATCACAGCTCACAGATAGAAGCGGCAGGCTATCGCAAGGCCAAAGATTTGCTGGCTTATACCATTCGACCCGACTTCGATGCGCCAAAAGTCATGCTTCGCCTGGCAGAAACAGTAGGCAAAAGCGTGCATGTTCGCTGTCTGCGCCGCCAACACGTTAAGCAGGACCTCGAAATTCTGCGTGATATCTTTAACGACGCGTGGTCAAACAACTGGGGCTTTGTACCATTTACCGAAGCGGAATTCGCCGATTCGGGCGAACTGCTCACCAAGATCGCGGACGACGATTTTATGCAAATTGCCGAAATAGACGACCGCCCAGTCGCTTTTATTTTCGCCATGCCCAATATTAACGAAGTTATTCGTGATTTAGATGGCCGCTTGCTACCGTTCGGTTGGGCAAAGCTGTTGTGGCGCTTGAAAGTTCGCTACCCTCGTAGCGCCCGCATTCCTTTGATGGGCGTGCGCAAGGAATATCAGCATTCGCGCCTCGGCCCAACTCTTGCCTTCTTGGTGATCGACGCCGTACGCAAAGGACTCATCCGCCGCGGCATCACAGAAGTGGAACTGTCGTGGATTCTCGAAGACAACGACGGCATGCGCAATATTATCGAAACTATCGGTGGCGTGGCATACAAGCGCTACCGAATCTACGCAAGAGATTTATAGCCCGCGGGCAGGCGTCATTATTTTTTCGGCTGTGGGACTGGCGCATTTCTCGTATTGAACAACGTCTGCCCCAAATACTGCTAGCAGTTCCTCAACCGATTCGCAGCTTAACGATGCATTGCTTTCAACATTAAGCGATTCCAATTGAGAAAGATCAAGCAGCGGCTGCAGTGAGTTAATCTTGTTTTTCTGCAGTTGCAGGCGCCGCAACTCCATCAATTTGTTCAATGGCTCCAACTTTTCAATGCTGTTCGAAGATAGGTTAAGTTCCTGCAAATTGGTGAGATCATTGAGCTCTTGTATATCTTCAATAGCGTTATTTGCCAAATTCAAATGATGCAAATCGTTGTGATTGGCAATACCGGAAAGGTCTTTAATCAAGTTGTTGCCTAGATCCAGCTGCTGCAGTGCTTGCATCTCCGTTAAAATGCTCACCCCTTCGATCTTGTTGTGGCTAACATCAAGTTGCTCCAACTGCGGTGCTCGTTTTACACCGTCGAGTAAGCGCAGCTCATTGTGGCTAAGCGACAAGATTTTTAACTGCGTAAAAGGCGTGAGCCAAGTGAGACTACCTATTTTATTGTGATCGAGGTTCAGTCGTTCAATCGTGTTTTTCTCAGGAGGGAAATCAACATTGCTAATCTTGTTGTAACCCAGATCAAGAACAACCAGTTTTGTCATCTTACCGATCACTGCCATATCGGCAATTTCGTTGTGGGCAAGATGCAACTCTTCTAGGTTTACTAGACTTTGCAGGCCAGTAAGATTTTTTACTTTTTGTCCCTCGCTATTCGAACAACGCAGTGTTGTAATCAGACCAACATCGGGTTTTGGCGCCTCTTGTGCTTGCGCTACAATGCAGGCCTTTAATACTTGGTCGGGAATCGGTAGATCTCGTGCTTTGGTGTACACACTCACGGAGTCGCCTTGCTGGCAGCCGGTGCCCGCTAGCATAAGTGAGGCAGTTGTTAGCGCCAACCACGCGCCACATCGTAGGCGTTTGTGCAGCGCAGTGTCGCCATCAATTTTGTGCATAATCTTGTCCCCGCAGTGTCGAACTTTCTGCAGCGTTCGTACTGACTCTTATACTTATGGCATGATGCAACTTTTTTGCAAAGCACATCCCGCTCGGCAATGCCGAGTATGCCATATAACGGTGCACTTCAACGGGTCGGGTTCACACATCGGTTTACTGTTGTACAATTTTCAGCACATTGGCGATGCGCTGACCGTCCCATTGATATTCGTAATGCCCCGATTGCACAACGGAGTTAATCAAATGCGGCGAAAACAGTGCATAGCAGGGTTTACCCTGATAGCGTACCGATGCATACCACACTCCATCTTCGTCGGTCTTTTTCAGCACATCGCCAAATTGTTGTGATTCGCTATAATCGTCCGCGTCGTACCAGCCGTAGGCATCAATCCGTGGAGAGTATATGTTCACCAGAGATGCCGTGAAGACAACGCGCAAGCCACGCATTTGAATGCGGTCATACTTTAGATCGGTAACCCCTTGAAAATAACGCTGCTGATGGTAACAGGTCTCGGCTATGCCGGTTGCAATCGTCTCGGCCGCATAGAAGACGCCAAATATCCCGGCCGAGAATCGCGAGCCGCTGCTATTGACATGCACAAACGGACCCAGCGCATAGCTGCAACCCGGAATGTCAAATGGACGGCGCTCGCGCGGTACCAGATTCAGGTCGCCAACTTGCTGGCGTAGGCGCGGATTGGTGAGTGCCTGCACTGCATATATAGCTTCAAAATCTTCGTTACTCGCAACATCATCGAACAAACTGATGGGAGGGTGCTTACTGTTGATCAGCCTGTAACCTACCTGCATGCTAAATGCAGCCCGCGGTAAAGCGGCCAGATCGGCTACCATTGACCGCCGCGAAGCGCGTCAATATGCCGAAACACTTCGTAGAGACCGGCTACCCTGCCACCGCGCATGATATCCATCGGCGTCGCGCCATTGAAAAACGGGTGCTGGTTTTGTTTACGCACAAAGCCATAAATATTTTCCGGGTTGTCAAACAAGGTGCGCAGCGACTGGTGAATGTTTAAGATGTAGCTCACCCGTTCGAGCAAATCGGCCGATACGCGCGCCGTTTCCGGTCGCGCCTGATATTTATGCAATGTGGAGCGTCCGATACCCAGCATAGCGATTTTTTCCTGTTCGCTGCATTTCCACTTGCTGAGAATATCCAAGGCTACTTTGAGCGCTGTTCTGCCCTGCTCCTCGCTCGCCGCAGCCGGAGCTGGCACTTCGGCAATGGCTCGTGCGGTATTTGAAATAGGCATATCGTCCTCCTAAGCTTGAACTTTTCAATCTAGTCTATTATAGAACACTAATCGCGTAATTGTCTATATATAGATATTAGTTTTGAATCTGGCCTAAATTCGCATCCAATACCGTCCCGTTAATCACCGGTGTTTGTGCACAAAAGTAAATCGCGTCGGCAATCTCAACGGGCTCAATCAGGCGTTTGTGGGTCATCCCGGCGGCGATCGCAGCATAGATTTGTTCATCATTACCGAGATGCTCTTGCAGCATTTCAGTTTTGGTAAAACCCGGGCACACGCAGGCCGTATGAATCATACTACCGGCAAGATCCTGACAAGTGGCACGCATCAAACCGATCAATGCGTGTTTGGAAGTCGCATACGAACATGTGTTGGCCACGGCCTTAGTGCCTAGTGTGGAGCCCACGTAAATAATGGAGGAATCCGGGCTCATTTTCGCAAGCACGATTTGATTGAGCAGCACCGCTGCTACGACATTCAGTTCTAACACATTACGCAAGCGGGAGGCATTCAGGTCTTTGATAGTGTCTTTCTCTAGCAGCGCCGCGTTATGCACCACACACAACTGTTCGGGATTTCCCAGCGCGGCAAGAATCGCCGCTCCGTTGGCTTCTTCCCACCCCGGCGTCGTCAGATCAATTTGCAAGTTCGTCACATCGGCAATTTCGCAAGGCGAACGTGAAATGTTCACGACTTTATACCCCTGTTCGACAAAACATTGTGCGGTAGCAAAGCCGATGCCCTTGCTGGCACCGGTAATTAGCAGGTATCTACTCATCTTTGTTCCTCATAACCCTGGGGCGATAGCGCCAGATATCTTTTCAAATAGTGGGTCAATAGATAAAACGGCCCGGTGTCTAACAACGCGACCATCATTTTAAATAAATAGTTACTACCGACCAGAAACAAAATTGTTTTTAACGCCATATCGCCGCGCAAAAATGTCGCGCCGAAGGTGATGCCAATCACCATAATCGAGTCCACCGCCTGACTGATCAGCGTGCTGAAGTTATTGCGTACCCACAGGTGTTTGCCCTTGGTAACACGTTTCCAGAAATGAAACAGATGAACGTCGAGATACTGCGCCGTCATATAGGCAATCATCGAGGCGAATACTGCGCCGGCTGTACACGCATAAATTAGTTCGAAAAGCTCGATTGAGCCACTGACCACATCGCCGTTTGGCAACGCAATATCCTGCGCCAGCTCAATCACCTGCCATGGCGGCTGCTGGTCCACAGGTACGGCGGGAATTAGGTTACCTAGATACAAGCACAACAAAATGAAGCCGTTTAGCAACAAACCTACTGTTACCAGAAAATTCGCTCGCTGCTTGCCATAAAGTTCGCTGATCAAATCGGTGCAGAGAAAGGTCAATGGATATGGCAGCACACCGATCGCCAGCGACATGGGTCCAAGCTGCATAAAACGCGTGATGCCCACCACGTTGAGAAGCGTCATTGCACTAAGGAAAAAGCCGGCCAGTAGCAAAAATACCCGTTCGCGGCGTTCCTGTAACTCAGAGCCGCTGGTTGCTATCGCTTCGGTCAAATCTATCACTCTCTTATTGGGGATCTTTGGCGCGCCACACGCAACTAGCCCACTGGTCGGGACCGGAGGCTACCTGCACTTCCAGTATCTGAATTGAATATTTTTCCAGTGTGGCTTTGTGTTCGAGCACACAGCCTAACAGGTAAGAGGCCAATTCTTCGATAGTAATGTTACGCAGCGGCAGCAGTATCGTATCTGTGCGCAGCAGCGGCATGGTAATACCGTTATGGGTCACATGGTGAAATTGTTCGTCTGATTCAATCTGCAAATGCGGCGACTGTTGCGCAATCAAGGTGTACTCATTAAAGCGCTCGCATAAATCGCGCAAAATATCTTTAAAAACGGCGTAGTCGAAACACAGGCCATCATCACCTACCGGGCCGGTTATCTTCGCGGCAACCCTGAAATTGTGACCGTGTAAGCGTTCGCGCTCGGTGGCTGAAAAAATCGTAAAATGCCCGGCTGAAAAATGCAGGTACTGTTTTCTGATTTCAATGCTCGTCAATCTGTTCATAAGTTGTGCCATGCTCGAAATAGTCCTTCTGCAATGCGACCGCGACGACGTGACCTTATACCACCAAAGTCATTGATTATTGACTATAGTTATAAGGGCGATTTTTGGATTATCGTAGCCTTGCTGGTTTATCACATCCGATTTAGTGCTAAGTTACTGGATTTTAATGGGTAGGTTCAGTATCTTGGAAGCAATATTTAAGCTCGAATGTCATCCAGTAACCGACATACATGCCCAACGCACATAAAAATACCGAACAGCTGCACGGAACGCGCTGTCGAAGTAACGAAGCAAGACGGAAATATTGAATGAAATTTGTACGCTTGACGCTCTTCGGTCGAATACTGGATATTGGATTCACAGTGGTCGCTGTTTTCTTTTTAGCCAGCGCCAGTGTCGTTGTCGCCAATGAATCAGCGGAAATTGAAGAGATTATAAAGGCAGAAACAAAAAAAATAGAGAAAACCTCCGATGTCGACCGCGATGAGCCCATCGTTAAAGCCAAAGAGGAAAAGCAATCCGCAAAGAAAGTCGCGAAAAAAAGCACGAAGAAAAAGAAAGCGTCCGCCAAAGAGCCAAAACCGGAGCTGGGAGCCGAGCAAGAAGCAGAACCCAAGGTTGCGAAAAAGAAAATTCCGAAAGCCGAAAGCATAGACCTGGAAAAGCCGGTTGTTAAAGACAAACCCAAAGACGAAGAAGAGATAGTCGAAGCACCGCAACCGCCTGTTGAAGAACTCTCTCCCAAAGACAGCAATGAAGCAGGCGAAGAAAAGACTGCAGTTGACGTCGCAGACGTCGATAAGAGCAGCAAGAAAAAGAAGAAACGTAAAGCCAAAAAAGAAGAAGAGAAAGAAGACGAAGGCATACCGTTTATATTGTTAGGCGCCGAAGTGCCGCCCGGTACGTCGACACGATTGTCCTGGTCACCGAGCGAGACTTTCGAAGGCATTGCCAACCCAACCCCGGTGTTGGTCGTCAACGGCAACAAGCCCGGCCCCGTGTTGTGTTTGACTGCCGCCGTACACGGCGATGAACTCAACGGCATCGAAATCGTGCGGCGCATGCTCTACAACATCGACGCTGACAAATTGTCGGGCGCAGTGATTGGCGTTCCCATCGTTAATCTACAGGGTTTTCGCCGCACTTCGCGCTACCTGGCAGATCGTCGGGATTTGAATCGTTTTTTCCCCGGCAATCCGTACGGCAGTTCGGCAGCACGAATTGCCCACTCGTTTTTTAACGAGGTTATTTCGCGCTGTAGCGCATTGGTTGACCTGCATACCGGTTCGTTCTATCGCACCAACCTGCCGCAGTTGCGCGCCAATTTGAAAAACCCCGACGTCGTTGAACTAACGCATGGCTTTGGCGCCACCGTGGTATTGCATAGCGATGCAGCCATCGGCACTTTGCGACGTTCGGCCGTTGACGCCGGCATTCCCGCCGTCACCCTGGAAGCCGGCGAACCCATGCGCGTGCAGGAAAAAGAAGTTGATCATGGCGTAAAAGGTATCCAAACGCTGCTGCACCACTTAAAAATGTATAAGAAACCGGGTATGTGGGGTGAACCGGAACCGGTGTACTACCAGTCTTCGTGGGTGCGTGCCGACCAGGGCGGCATTCTTTTCACCCGTGTGCATCTCGGAAAGCGCATAAGAAAAGGCGATTTATTGGGTACCGTGACCGACCCGATTACCAACGTGCGAGCGGAAATCACATCCCCGCATAACGGGCGAGTATTAGGTATGGCGTTAAATCAGGTCGTGATGCCGGGTTTCGCGGCTTTTCGAATTGGCATTCAAAAATCCGAGGATGAAATCGCCGAACCGGAACGGGAGCTGGACACCGCAGGCGATGACTCCTCACAAATCGAGACATCGCCAGCTCAAAAAACGATCGCGCGCGGCAATATTGACCAGCGCGACAACGAAGATTCGGAATAATGCGGCTTAAGCTTTCATACCGGCGGGCGCGAATGCCCGTATTACTGCCAGCAATCAGCCGCACAGCGGTTGGAATATAAATGCTAAAATCGTCTATACAAACTAACAATATTTACTTTTTATCCAGTTCTTGATGATCCGACGCCTCCATTCAACGCTGGCCAGTGCCGCCGTGCATCGCCGCCTGCTGCCAGCTTTGCTGCTGCTTGCCTCTTTCTCTGTGGCCAGCCAGCAAAGCGCAGACGACGAGCGCATTACCATGAACATGCGCGATGCGGACGTGCGCACCGTCATTCAGTGGATGGCCGAAACAACCGGCAAGCACTTCATCATCGACCCACAGGTGCAAGGCAAAATCAGCGTGGTCGCGAGTGAAACACTGAGTACCGACGAGGCGTTTCAAGTGTTTTTGAAGGCGCTGGAAGTGTCCGGCTTTAGCGCGATCGAAAAAGGCAAGTCGATCACGGTCGTGCCAAACGCGAAGTCCAGCAAAACGAATACCGCGGTGCTGGACTCATTTAGCGGTCGCAGTTCATCCGAACGCGCCGTACATGTCATTACCTTAAAAAACGTGACCGCAGCCGATCTGGCGGCACAACTTAGGCCACTAATTTCCGACTCCAGCTATCTAACGGCCCTGCCTGCTAGCAACACGCTGATCATCGCCGACCAGGTCGACAATATTCTGCGCATCAAAGAACTGGTGCGGCGCATCGACCTGCAAGGTTCAATCAATATTGACGTGGTTAAACTGAAGTATGCCTCCGCAGACGACGCCTTGCAGTCATTAGGCAAGCTAATGGGCAACGCTTCGGGCTACGATAACGGTGCACCGATGTTACTCAATGTGGCCAGCGATGCGCGTACAAACAGTATCCTGATCAGCGGTATTCCGTCCAAGAGGGCACAAATTCGTGACTTGTTGCGCCGAATCGACAGACCGCTGGAGAAAACCGCAAACACCAAGGTGGTGTATTTGAACTATTTGCAGGCCAAAGAGCTGGTGCCAATTCTGGAGGGCATGAGCGGTTCGCTGCAAAAAGATGATAAAGAAGTCACGATAGCAAAGGCCACTATCAGCATTCAGGCCAGCGAATCAAGCAACGCATTGGTCATGACAGCACCGCCGCCATTATTGAAGGATATGGAAGATGTGATCAAACGTATCGACGTGCGCCGCTCGCAAGTATTGATTGAAGCGCTGATCGTTGAGGTTAACGACGACGTCGCTGATGATATTGGCGTGCAGTGGAACACCGAATTGAACGGTGACGGCGTTGAAGCCGCCACCGATTTCGGCTTGGCCAATATTGATCGCGTCACAGACAGCGCCGGTAATGTGATTGAGGAAAACCTTGCCCTGGGCCGGGGTTTCACCCTGGGCTACTTTCGCAACGGCGACATCCGTGCATTGTTAACTGCCTTTGAGAGCAACACCAAGGCTAATATGTTGTCCACACCGTCTATTATCACACTGGACAATCAAGAGGCGGAAATTCTAGTCGGCTCCAGCGTACCGTTTATCACTGGCGAAACTACTGGCGACTTTTCCGAAACCGAAAACCCATTTCGGACTATTGAGCGCAAAGACATCGGCGTAAGTCTGAAGATCACACCACAGATTAATAACGATCAGTCGATTACCCTCGACATATTGCAGGAAGTTGAAAATCTGACAGATTCAACCGTTGCCGAAGACTTGATTACCAACAAGCGCAGCATTAAAACCCGGGTGTTGGTCGATGACCGTGAAACACTGGTATTAGGCGGCTTGACTGAGAAAAATAATACCGAAATAATTTCGCGGGTACCTGTCTTAGGCTATATCCCCATCCTCGGTAAATTGTTTCAACGCAAGGGCACCGAGGAAACGCGCAACAATCTGATGGTGTTTATTCACCCGGTAATCTTGAACAAAGTAGACAAAGCAAAAGAAGTCACCCGGCAGCGATATGACTCGATACGCGACAAGCAACAGAAATATAACGAACCGAAAAATCCTTTCGATCTGAAGCGGAAAGAACGCGAGCGACCGCGGTTGCCGGAGTTACCGCAAGAATAACCAGATCACCACTGCTCCAAGATCGATACATGCACCAGTGTATCAGGATGCGCCAATATCACCCCGTCTTTAGTAATTTCCTCCAGCGTCAAATCAGCAGTAATTTTATCGCCTTCGCGCATTCGATGGTCATTAATAATAATGGTGCGCCGCTGCGGTTTCGTAGAATAGACATGAAAGGAAAACTTTAGGTCTTGCACGGCGGCTTTAATATGCGACGCTACCTGCCACAACTCCTGTACTGATCGCTGCTCGGCAGGTGCAATGGCTACCGGCTGAACCGCAGTTGGTTCAGCCTCGACACGTTGTGACGCTGCGGGCACTACCCCTTGTTGGCTAGAGGGCTGTTGTAATTCGGCGCTGGCAGTGCTGTCACTGTCAGCCGGTGAGTGTGATTGCCAAAGCCAAACGGCAACATTCACCGCTATTATTACGACGACGACACCCCCTATCCATAGCCACTTGGCGGCCGTTTGTCGCGGCGCCACGCGACCCCCTTGCACCGAGTGCAAGTCGGGGGTCTGTTGGCTTTGCCGCTCTTGCTCAGCCTTGCGCAGGGCATCGAGTATGTATGACATCTAGATATTGCTCGCCAGTATTTTTACAAAGGTCGGAGTGATGCCAGCGGCATCTATTTCGAGGTTCTGCTTTTTCGCGCTCAAGCGGCGCAGCAACGAGATATCAACTAGCGCAGGAAGATTCGCACTACCGACGTTGGCAAGCAAATAGCTGAAGCGGTTTAGCGCGTAGGTTTGGCTTGGCGCGGCCGCCGGCGAAGCCGGCAGGGCGTCGTGCAGCCACTGTACAAAGCGATCATCCTCGCCCAGGGAAATGCTTTTCCTAAACCCCTGCGGTGGCTCCCACAACCAGCGATAGCTTCCCTTCCAGCTTGCAAGCAACGCTTCTCTCGTTTCCCTGACCGCCAGGCTATCGACACGCGTCAACTTGAAATCCGTATCGCCGGCGGACTGCAAAAGCACCCATTCGTTAGCATCACCTTCTTGCTGCAATTCAACCACGGCCGCTTCGCGCAACCTTAAAAACTCGTTTAGCGTGCCTTTGCTTTTGACGCAGTCAAGTGCGCTATTGCGCAAAGCTTTACACGGCTCGCTGCGGGCGTCGGCCGTCAGTGGATTTCCCTTCAATGCGGCAAGCTGCGACAGCAAGGCATTCCGCTGCGCCTTTGCTGCCTCATCTTGCCGTTGATTGGGGGCAGGCGTGGTGGCTGTCGCCGGCGATGGCTCGCCCTGCGGCAGCAGAAAATAACCGGCCAACACCGCAGCTAATACGGTGACACCACCCATCACAGGCCATAACCAACGAGGTACCAGCGACTTGCTGTCGCGGCCCTTGCCCTTGATCTCGGAGATCGCCTGCTTAGCAATATTCACGTCAACGGCACGACCATTGGCGCTGTAAACACCAAGCAAACAACGATCACAGATGACGTTAATTAGTCGTGGAATACCGCCACTGGCGTTATGGATTATTTTCAGCGACTCTTTGGGAAACAGTTCACCGCTGTAACCCGCTACCGTCAAACGATGCATGACATAACGTTCGGCTTCATCCAACGTTAACGGCTGCAGGTGGTAGCGCGCCGTAATTCGTTGCGCCAGTTGGCGCAGATCCTGCCGGCTTAACAACTCATTCAGTTCGGGTTGGCCGAGCAAGATAAGTTGCAGTAATTTTTTCTCGTTGGTTTCCAGATTCGTCAGCAGGCGTAATTGCTCCAGCACCTCGGCCTCGAGGTTCTGCGCCTCATCAATAATCAGGATGGTGTTGCGGCCCTTACTGTGGCTCTCCAGCAAATATTCGTTGATCAAGTCAACTAAATAGCTGGTACCTTGATCTTCGTAGAAATAATAAACGCCCAGCTCGTCGCAAATGGACTGCAACAATTCAATAACCGTCTGGCGCGGGTTGACAATATACGCTACTTCGCAATCGCCTGGCATTTGTTGCAACAAACAGCGGCATATGGTGGTTTTACCGGTGCCCACTTCGCCAGTCAATAGCACGAATCCACCGTGCTCGCCTACCCCATACAACAGGTGCGCCAGTGCATCTTTGTGTTGATCGCTAAGGTAGAGATAGCGCGGGTCAGGCGCTATCGAAAACGGTATATCTGTAAACCCGAAATAGTTCTTATACACGGAGGACTAGGTCTACTCTTGCAATACCAGCTTGGTAACCACCAAACCATTTTGTGCGCTCTGGTCAACCGTCATTTCGCGCAGGGTGATATTGTAGCTTTGATCCAATACCTCAATCCATTGCACGATATCGTTGAAATTGACGTTGTCGATCCACAAACGCAAGGCGTCGTCATCGACCGGCTCGAAGCGTCTAAAACTCATGCCGAAGGCTCTGGCTGTATTGGACGCCAAGCTTAACAGCGACTGATCGCCGCGCTGTGCAAGGGCATCGGAATCGCTAGCCAAGAATTGCGACTTGCGCTCTTCCATCCAGTTGAGGGTCTCTGTTTCATTGACATAGTCGTGTTGCGCATCGTCCATGTAGTTCTTGGCAGGCTTTAATATGCCATAGAAAATGGCTACACAAAGTGCGAACAAGCTCAACAACTGCAATGCTTTTTGGTCGCGCTCAGACAGTCCGCGATAACGTGTTACTACGCGCTGGGTAGCCGTCGAGCTATACAGGCCGCTAAACAGGGCCGCGAGTTGGTCGCGCAGATTCTCCAACACTATATTGCCTCCACTTTCAAACGGCCGATAACGCCGCTGTCTTCTTCTACTGCCGACAACAGCTCAACTTGTACTCCACTTTCAACCAGCGCCGATTTGTAATTCTCGAGTTGATCAATAGTCTTGGCGTCAACTTGCAGCATCAAGCCGCCGTCGTAGGCGTCAAAGCGCAAATTCTGCAAACGCATATCTTTGGCCGGCAAATCGCTAGCGACGATTTCCAGCAGCCCTAAAAACTGCTTACTAAAACCCGTACTTTGGCTTTCGTTCAGATGACTCTGAAACTGCAACTTGGGGTTCACTACTCGCCGCTCGGAGGGAAACAGCTTGCGGTACAGACTTACTGAGTCTGCTTTAACATCGCTAGCCTTTGACTGAAACCACATCCCGCTGCCAACAAACAATGCCAGTTCGCACACCACAAACAAAGCAACCACAGCGGCTACCGGGCGCCATTTCATAAACGTTTGTTGCGATTCGGTACGCACTCGATAGCCACCTTGCAGTAGGTTCAAGGCCTGATCCATCGATTTAATCGCCATCACTGCGAGTACCGAAAACACCGACTCGCGGTATATTTGCGTATTGATCACCGCATCGGGTTCATTCTCTTTGAGGCTCTCGCTGAAGTTTGTTAACGCCTCTTTGCCACGCTCATCTTCGTCGCTAGCCATCAGCGAAAATTGCAGTGCTTCAGATTTGTCGACCGACTGGCCATAAAGCTGCAGGTATACGTCGAGATTGTCCTGCTCAACCACGGTGCCGGCATATTGGTCATATTGAATCAGCGCTCTGTCCTGATCGAACAAGATGCGCAAATCTGACTCAGGATTCGGCAGAAACAGGAATTCGGGCGCGATCATGTAGGGCTCTAAATCAACGCTGTAGAGTAACTCCAGCCAGTGAATTAGCTCTTGGTGACTCACCACTGAGATATGGTTCTTGCCAACCCCGGCATTCGGTGGCAAGGCCAAATGCACGTCGTCAATATCTTCCGCCAACTGTTCTTCCACCATGAACGGCAGTGCTTTTTTGATATGTCGGGCATGATGTGGCGCTACGTCGATTTCGGTGGTCAACACTCGCTCGCCCGACACTAATATGATAACGCGAATATCTTCGTCAATTTCGATGCGTTCCCGCAGCTGGAACAATAAATGTTCCCCCTCCTCCAGCAAAGCCCCATAGGGGTCCAGCAGCGCCCAGCTGCAAGGAGTAGTCCTTGGGTCCAGTTCAGGAACAAAACGCAGGCCAAAATAATTCATTATGATTCGTCTATTTGTAGTAGAGGTGCCACAGCCGCTTTGTTCATGCTGCGCGATAGCACGGTTATTGTGCCCTGTTCATCGCGATGCACGACGGAGCGTAAATAGCTCCAGCGCTTGTCAAAATTAGCGGCAACCAAAATCTCAAAATACTCGCTCGTATAACTTATATTAGTCGAATCAGCGGTGAATAACGATGTTGAGAATGGGTTTTGATCGGTATATTTTCTGGTTTTTCGGTCAGCGAGTTCGCTTTGCGCCCGCGACAAGCTGATGTTGTTTGCAAAACTGCTGAAAACTTGTTCACTCACGGTATTAATATTGACACTTGTGAGTTTAGCATTCGCTTTCGTGCTTTTAGGTAGCGCGGTCAGGTAGGGCGCCAGCAGCTCGTAGTACTCGTCCGTCATGCCGTTGAGCTGCCGCAATTCGCTGACATCCGCCATAGCGGTATTGGCGCTGAGAAACGACGGCGTTCTCTCCAGATACACATCATCTTCTTTGCTGCCGCTGCTGTTCACCTCGTCGACGTCCAGCCAGTCAACAATGACTGCGGCCAAATTAATCGGCACATTCAATGCTTGCAACAAGCGATCAAATTGTTGGCGCTCGGTGGCACTGGCGACTCCTTGCTGGTCAATCAGGTTGTTCAAGTTAAATCGTGCCTGTAAATCATTGATCTGCAACCGCAGCGCTCCCTGCTCAATCTCGAACTCTTCTAATGGCTGCGCCCAGTTGTCGATCAATCCATCGCTGGGAGGGTTGCCAGCGACAATATCTTGCTGAAAATCGGCATGCAGAATCTGGCGCCCCAGCGTCTCGCCACCAAGGGCATACCAAAACGCTTGTCGCGCGCCCTGGTAATTGGTCGAACGCTGCAAATCACGAGCGGCAGCAGTGACTAGATGACCAATCAACAGGCTAGCCAGGGCAAATACCAGCAGTACGGAAATCAGCGCGATACCTGCTTGTCGGCGGGCGCTTGTTGAAGAAGAAAAAGACGAATTAACGCAAGCTGATAACACGCCTAAGCTCTCCTGTGCCGGCAATTATTAGGGTCAATTCGATAGCGGCCGGCAAGGCGGTATTGTTCGAGTTCGAGTTGGCGCCCTGCCCCTGCGGTAATGGCCAGGCGTCGTGCCAGGTTAAGTTTGCATCCATAAAACGCGCGGTAAAACCCGTCACGTCACTCAGTAAACGTTGCTCGTTGACGGGAGCTTCTAGGCTACTGTCGGGCATACGCCAAAGCGTGCGCAATAAGTTTAAAGTATCTTCGGCGTCTTCTTTCTGTTCGCTGTTTACTTGCTGTTCCGTAGTTTCCGGCTCACGAAGTGAGTACGCGACCCGCAATAAGTCACTGCGTGCCAAGCCCAGCGGGTTTTCATTGCCAGCACGGGTGAATTCCAGCGGCCGGTCTGCAGCACCGTAGAACGCAAAGCGCGGGCCCAATTCATCGCGCACCGGTCGGTCAACGACTTGGCGCAAATCGCGTTCGATAATGCGCAGCGCTCGATCCAGTTCGTGCATAAGTTCGGTGCGTTTTTGTTCGCGTTCGCTTACCAACGCCGAGCTGGCAAGCACTTGATACGCACTAACGCCGATCAAGGCAAAGATCGCCAAAGATATCAGCATTTCGATCAGCGTGAAGCCGCTTTGCTTGTGGTGAGTTCTAACGGCTATACGAAGTGTCAACATGTCAGTACTTGCCGATAAAGCTGGTCAACGCAACGACCGATTTGTCAAACTCACCGCTCTCGCTCTCCGTTTTTACAGCAACCGTAGCGCGGCGCATGTCGGCGCGCGCGGTATCGATCACTTCGAGCGACACTTCCCACTCTCTCTCACCCAGTTCAACCCGCTCGCTGCTGGCGCCAACACCCGGCCACACGCCGGCAGCGCGCAGTCGATCCATACTATCCTCGGCGATCCACAACCCCAGTGTCTTCTCATGCAGCGCACTGCGGGTCATCACGCTATGCCGGGTTTGACTTAGCAATGCAATCGAGGTAATCGCCAATATCGCCAACGCGATAAGTATTTCCAACAGAGTAAAACCGCGGCTCCGATTCAAAATGTGCTCTCTTCAAGCTTTATATTTAATCCATCGGAAAGCAATCGATAGGCCTCTCTACCAGGCAGCTCCAGCAACAATGTGTATGGTGTTGTGTCGCCGTTAGACAAAAACAGGATTTGTGGTTGCTCTACTGCGCCCTCGCCGACTGGCACATCTTCTTGCCCGGCGAAATCTTCGATCTCAATTTTTACCTGCGCCTGTTCCGGGATATCAAGCGGCAGAAATGGCTTGCTTTTCATCACTTCCCAAAAGTCTTCGGTGTCATTGAAATACACAAACTGTAGCGAGCTATTGGTGACTTGCAGGCCCATCTGTATGCCCTGCAATTCGGCTTCTTCGGCCGCGTATTGCATCACCGCATGCACATGGCGAGCAAACAGGCGTAGCTCGCGCGCTTCGTTTCCGCCAACGTTGAGCACGGCGATGCCTAGCACAAAGCCAAACAGGGTCATTACAACCAGAATCTCCAGCAGGGTGAAACCGCGCTGCCGGGACATACAGGTCAAACCTGCCTCGTAAGGAGAATCAGTCGGCGCTAGTTTTCTTCTTCCCAATTGCCCACGTCGGCGTCAAAACTGTCACCGCCCTCTTTGCCGTCGGCCCCCAGTGAATACAAATCATACGCGCTGCGCGAACCCGGGCTTACGTATTGGTACTCATTGCCCCAGGGATCTCTAGGCAGTGTCGATTTTTTTAAGTAGCCGTCGGGATTCCAGCGCCGTGGTTCCGGCGAGCCGCTGGGTGGCTCAACCAGCGCGTACAAACCCTGGTCGGTTGAAGGGTAGTGTTGGTTATCCAACTTGTACATATCCAGCGCCTGCGATAGCACATTGATGTCAGCCTGTGCGGCCGTTGCACGTGCATCATCGACACGGCCAAGAATGTTAGGCGCTATCAGACCGATCAACACGCCCATGATGACGACCACTACCATGATTTCGATCAGTGTAAATCCGGATTGCTTGTTCATTTTGCGCACGTCTTACTCCTACTAACATCTAGACTAGTTGATTAAGCTCAAAAATCGGCTGCAATATAGCCAACACGATCAAGAACACGATGCCACCCATCATGAGCAACACCAGAGGTTCGAATAACTTGAGTCCGGTATTGATAATATTGTCCAAGCTGCGCTGCTCGTTATCGGCGGCGCGGGTCAGCATTTTGCCGAGCGCGCCGCTGGCCTCGCCGCTGCCTACCATGTGAATCAGCAGCGGCGAAAAAAACTGGCACGACTCCAGTGAATCTTTCAAACTGCTGCCTTCCGAGACGCTTTGCGTGGCGCCAATCAACCGTTCGCGCAACCAATGATTGGGTACCACTTCGCGCGCAATATGCAAGGCATCAACCAGTGGCACACCACTACGCACCAAAATACTCAGCGTACTGCTGAACTGCACCGTGTTATTCGCGCGGCTAAATTTGCGCGCGAGCGGCAAGTGTGCAATGCGCCGGTCGAACGCCAGGCGCGCGTGCGGTTTGCGCAAGGCGACACGCACACCCCATACTAGCAGCACGACCACACCAATCACCAGCCAGGAATAGTTCTTAAGGAACGCGCTAAGGCCAATCAATCGCTGCGTTAGCCAAGGCAACTGCTGACCCTGGTCTACGAAAACACCCACCACCTGCGGTACCACAAAAGTCATTAGACCAATGACGATAAGCATGGCAACCAACAATAAAATAACAGGGTAGAGTAACGCGAGCTTCACCTGCTGGCCGGAATCCTGCGATGTTTCAGTGTAGTCAGCGAGACGTTCGAGCACTGCGTCTAAATGGCCGGACTGTTCGCCGGCGGAAATCATGGCGCGGTACATTTGCGGAAAAGCCTGCGGATAGTCTTGCAGTGCGTGCGCCAAGGAATGGCCTTCGAGCACCCGCCCTCTGACCCCCAGCATAATACTGCGTATGCGGTTATTTTCAGCTTGCGCCGCTACTGCAGTCAACGCTTCCTCCAGCGGCATTGACGATTGCACCAGGGTCGCCAACTGCCTGGTAATCAAAGCCAGATTGGCGGTATTGAGACCCCGCCGCAAAGACCAGCCACCACCACTGCTTGACCTCACCGCGCCGTTGGACGCTGCTTCTACCGACAGCGGCACCCAGCCTTTGTCGCGCAGCATCTGCCTGACCTGGCGCGAGCTGTCGGCTTCGAGCACACCGCGCAGCTGTTTGCCCCTGTCGTCTAGCGCCGCATAGGAAAACGCCGACACCTAACTCTCCTGCGTAACGCGCAATACTTCTTCCACAGTGGTAAGACCGGCACGTATTTTCCGTTTACCGTCGTCACGCATGCTGGGCAGCTGCTTGCGTGCATGCTCTACAATTTCTTCATCACCGCTATTTTGGTGAATCATGCGGCGAACATCGGCGTCGATCTCTAGCAATTCGTAGATGCCAACGCGGCCCCGGTAACCACTATTACTGCACAGCGGACAGCCCACCGGGCGAAACAGCGCATGTTCGGAATGTTCTTCTCCTATGCCGAGAAAGTCACGCTCGAATTCATCGGCAACATGCGGTTGCTTACAATCCGGACACAGTACGCGCACCAGCCGCTGGGCGAGCACACCCAACAAGCTGGAAGATAGTAGAAATGGCTCAATACCCATGTCGTGCAAACGAGTGATTGCGCCGATCGCGCTGTTGGTATGTAGGGTGGACATGACCAGGTGACCCGTCAAACTAGCTTGTACGGCGATCTCGGCGGTTTCCGCATCGCGAATTTCACCGACCATAACCACGTCCGGGTCTTGCCGCAGCATGGCACGCAAACCGCGCGCAAACGTCATGTCTGCCTTGACGTTGACTTGCGTTTGACCGACCCCCTCGAGGTTGTACTCGATAGGGTCCTCTATGGTGAGGATGTTACGGCTGTGGTCGTTTAATTCCGACAACGCCGCATACAAGGTAGTACTTTTGCCCGAGCCGGTTGGCCCGGTGACCAGAAGAATGCCGTGAGGACGATGAATCATATCGGTCAGCATGGCGGTTTCTTGCGCTTCGAGGCCCAGGGATGCAAGTTCAATGCGACCCGCTTGTTTGTCCAGTAAGCGCAACACCACGCGCTCACCATGGCTGGATGGCATGGTTGAAACACGTACATCGATTTCACGGCCGCCAACCAGCAAAGAAATACGACCGTCTTGCGGCACGCGTTTTTCGGCGATGTCGAGTTTCGCCATCACTTTAATGCGTGAAACGAGTAACGGCGCCAACGCGCGTTTCGGTTGCACCGCTTCGCGCAACACACCATCGACCCGGAAGCGAACTGACAGTGTGCGCTCATAGGTTTCTATATGGATGTCCGACGCATTTTCTTTGACCGCTTCGGTCAGCAACGCATTAATCAATCGAATGATCGGTGCGTCGTCTTCCTGCTCCAACAGGTCTTCGGTTTCCGGTACCGCATTGGCCAGACGTTCGAGGTCCATTTCGTCGCCCAAGCCCTTCACCATTTGCATGGTCGAACTGGAATCTTGTTCATAGGCCTCGTTAAGCGCGCTATCAAACGTTTCCGCATCGACATCGATCAACTGAAACTTGGCGTTATGACCGAGAAAACGCCGGACCTCCGCAAAGATCGACGGTGAGATGCCTTTGCGGTAAATCAACTGCAAGACATCACCCTCATCGCGACAAAACACGCCATAGCGTTTGGCGTAGGAAAAGGGTAATTTTTTTACATCTAATGGGTTGTTCATTCTTTATACTGCATGGGCTTTGTTCACATTATAAGAAGCGGATCAATCTGTTGCATTGTCAGCGTATATACTAAAATATAGCCGCGGCTCTTTAAATAGACCAGATCGAAGTGTGTGTCACTATTATCATTCATTATTGCACATGCAGGGGCTAACGTTCTGTTCTGAATTTTATTGCCGCTCAGACGAGTGCGGTGCTGTGCTAGACTGCATAAATTAACAAGATAATGTAGAACCTTTCTGTTGCTTGATCAAATTAAAAACTTGCGGGAACAACCGCATGCCGTTGTCTGGATTCTGCTTGCCTTATTCGGCGTCGTGTTGTTACTGCAAATCGTACAATTGGCGCAAACTGGTGACAGCGAAGCTCCCCTCGAAGGCGATGCCCAGCGCGGTGCCGAGATTACCGATTATGACGCCAGCGCTATTCTTCAGCGCCAACTTTTTGGCTCTGGAGCAGCCAGCAGCCCGGTAGCAAACCAGACTAGCCAAACACCGGTGACCAACCTCGCGCTCACCTTACAGGCAATTTTCAGCGCACCCAACGCTGACAACAGCAATGCAATTATCGCCGGGCCTGACGGTAGCGCAAAAAATTACCGTGTCGGCGCCGCACTGGCTGACAATGCAACCGTTGAGCGCATTGACGCTAACCAAGTGGTGATCAAGCGTGATGGTAAGCTCGAAACGCTGCGTTTCCCGCGGCCAGGCACCGCCGCTGCGCAAGCCGCGCGCAGTCAACAAGATGAGCTAAGCAAACAGGATTACTCGCAACTGCTATCGTCCCTGTCCAGCAAGGACAGAAAAAAAGCGATGGCAAAATTGCAAAGTGGTGGTGACATGCGCAGCCTGCTACAAGCGCTACCACCGGAGCAGAAATTAAAGGTTGTACGCAAGCGGCTTGAACAGCTACGACAGCAAAGCAGTAGCAAAAAAAAATAGGGACTGGATGAGTTTATGAACGTACGCCTCTGCACGATTTCCGTAGCGAAGATGCTTTTGATAGCGAGTTTGTTCCTGCAAAGTTTTGGTCTGCAAGCACAGGACGAAGACAAAATAACAATGAACATGCGCGATGCGGATATTCGCGGCGTGATTCAATGGGTGTCTGACCTTACCGGCAAAAATATTTTAGTACACAATGATGTGCAAGGCGCCGTTACCGTGATCTCGGGTGGACCGGTGACCAAGGAAGAAGCCTACGAGCTATTTCTTTCGTCCTTGCAGCTCAACGGCTTTGCTGCGATTGAGTCAAATACCGTGATTAAGATTGTGCCTGAACGCATGGCCGGCCAAAGCGCAACACCGTTGGATGCTGGCGGCGGCAATCAGATCGTCACCCGAATCATTCCAGTCAGCAATTTGCCGGCCAATCAACTGGTTGTGCTATTACGCCCGCTGCTGCCGGAAAACGCCAAGATTTCGGCCGATGCGACCTCCAACTCCTTGGTCGTTGTTGACCGCGCTTCAAATATTGCACGCATTCAAAACATCATTCAGCGCATGGACAAACCCGGCAGTGGCGAGTTCGATTTGGTCAAACTCAAGCACGCCAACGCAGCGGATATCATGCAAAGCCTGTCGCAATTAATGCCCCAGCAAAATGGTGGCGATGAATCTGGCATGCTTAATGTAAATTTTTCCTATGACGAGCGCTCTAACAGTATTCTCATGTTCGGTGACCCGGCCAAACGCAAAAATCTGCGCAGTCTGATTAGCCGGATGGACCAGCCGGTGACTGGCGAAGGCAGCACGCAAGTGGTTTATTTGAACTATGTCGACGCCGAAGAACTGGTGCCTATTTTGGCCGGCATGGCCGAAGCACACGCGAAAGACACGGGCGAAGACGAAAGCAAGCTGAACGCAATGGTTTCCGCCAGCAAAAGCACCAACGCCTTGATCATCAATGCCCCCCCCGCACTGCTCGCCAGTATGAAGAGAGTGGTATCGCAGGTCGATATTCGCCGCGCGCAAGTGCTGGTTGAGGCATTGGTGGTTGAAGTCAATAATGATATTGCCAATGATATTGGTGTCACGTGGGTAACAACCAACGATGCTAGCGAGGGTGGCACATTCGGCGCGGTCAATACGCTTGGCAATTTGCCTTTGGCGGCGGTGTCGCCCAGCCTTGGGGATGCCGAAGTCACCGACTTTATTCCCGGTAGCGGCTTGACCTTTGGCTTTTTTAAGAATGGGTCGCTGCGCGCGGCCTTGCGCGCTTTGGCCTCAAATACCAAGGCTAATATTTTGTCTACGCCTACGATTATCGCAATGGACAATGAGGAAGCCGATTTGTTGGTGGGTCAAAACGTGCCGTTTATTACCGGTCAGTCCACCGGAAATGCCTCACAAACCGACAATCCGTTCACCACGATCGAACGGCAAGACATAGGAACCAGTTTGAAGGTTACACCGCGTATCAACCGGGGCGACTCGATTGCACTTCAAATTGAAGCAACGACTGAAAACATTGTGCCCGCGGCCGATTTCGCGTCCGACATTATTACCAATAAATCACAACTGCGTACGCGCGCGCTAATCAAAGATGACGAAGTGCTGGTGATTGGGGGATTGATCCGCGAAGATGAAACCGAAGTGCGGCAAAAGGTGCCATTGCTGGGAGACATCCCCCTGCTGGGTAAACTGTTCAGCAGCAAGGGTATCACTAAATCCAAAAATAACCTGATGGTGTTCATCCATCCGGTGATTCTAAAAGATAGAGAGCATGTCGCCGACCTGACTCGCAAGCGCTACAACTTTATGCGCACGAAGCAGAAAGAAATTTCGCGTGACGATTGGGATAGGGGTCAGTACAAACTGCAGCCGCTACTGCCGGAGTTTGAAACCTTTGCGCCCGGTGGCACTGCGCCGATAGTACCGGAACCGGATGCGTCGGCTTTAGAACAAGAAAACTAAGCGGTCGCTACTATTTTGCACGACCGAGGTTCGTGACTTCAGTTGCAAATGTTAGTTCATACATTCCAGCGCTGGCTTAGTCGCTCCCATACTCTTGACAAAATGCGATCGACCGTGCCGGACGCAGCTAAACCAAACTTCTCCTGAATCGATTTTTTCTCGCGATAAACCACTTCATAGATCTCCGCTGTTTCGGATTGCTGCAGCAAATATTCATCGCTGGTCAGCAACTCATCGACCAGGTTTTTCTGCAACGCTCGGGTGCCATACCATGTCTCCCCAGTAGCAACCTGGTCGATATCAACTCCAGGGCGGTGCTGTTTGACGAATTCCTTAAAGAGAACGTGTGTATCCTCGAGGTCTTCGCGGAATTTTTCGCGGTCGCGCTCGGTATTCTCGCCAAATACGGTTAGTGTGCGCTTGTATTCACCGGCCGTTAGCATTTCCACATCGACTTCATTCTTTTTTAGCAAGCGATGGAAATTCGGGATCTGCGCGACCACGCCGATAGAACCCATTACCGCAAATGGCGCAGCCAATATTTTGTCGGCAATACAGGCCATCATATAACCACCGCTAGCCGCGACCTTGTCAACGCACACTGTCAACGGAATGTCGTGACTTTTGACGCGATCGAGCTGCGATGCAGCAAATCCATACGTGTGCACCATGCCACCGCTGCTTTCGAGGTCAATCACAACTTCATCGACTTCTGTTGCCATAGTCAGTACGGTGGTAATTTCCTCGCGCAGGTTTTCAACCGCGCTGGCCTTGATGTCACCGTCAAATTTCAATACATAGATGTGTTTTTGGCTTTCGTCCTCGGCGTCGCTATTTTTCTTTTCCTGTTTTTTCTCCTGCTTTTCCTGTTTTTTGTCGAGTTTATGCTGCTTTTTTAACTCGGTGGCACTCCATACCGCTTCACGTAGCGCATCGCGCATATTGTCGAAGCGCTGGTTGAGGTGTTTCACCTCAATGTGGCCATCATCGTGCGGCCTATGTTTGTGTGCCAGCGCTGCAATGCTGCCGATCACAACCAGTATAACGACCAACACCGTCACTGACTTTGCTAAAAACAAACCGTACTCTAAGAGGAATTCAAGCACTACAGCGCTCCGAGCTGACAAAAGGGCGCACATTATAAGGCAAAGCGCTGCAGGCCTGGTGGCTTTTAACGGTGATAAATAAGTGGGTAAAAAAGGTGTTAGCCTATGCGTGCGCAGAAGATCACTGAGCGCTGAAGCCTACCACATCGCCAGCGCTTGCTGCGCTGCTTCGTTCTGAGCGCGCGCCGTTAGTCCCACAGCAGTCAACTGCAACGCGTATTCTGCGTCGGCAGCCATCGGCATAAAAGCCGCGCTGCCCTGACCTGGGTTAATCCATGGCAGCGTGTCTTGCACCGCTCGAACCAGGCGTTCGCTGTCGATTCCCGCCAGGTTTTGGGTCAGAGCATAACTGCGGGGTTGCGAAACTAGCTCTTGCTCCAAAAACAGGTAGCGACCACTAAGCCGGTCAAACTTGTACATCGGCTTGACTCTCAAATTGCGCAGCGCACGAGTCCAGTTCAGTATGCGCACATCAACCTGCCATTGATCGCCGTACAATTCGAACACTTGCTCAATCCCACCGGGCCGGCTTAGACGCGCGATGAACCGCTGTTCGTCGAGCTGCTCGAAACTGATGTTGGCTATGGTTTGCGCCTCTTGCCAGGTTTGGTACGTGCGAAAATCAAGCGCCATTGCTACACTGACCAGCGCCGCCGCCAGTAACAACAAACCGAGACTGCCTCGCAACCAACCGCTAAACCAATCGCGCTTAAGCAGTAACTTCGCAGCAGCGAGCACACCGCCAATCGCCACCAACCAGATAACCAGCTGCACAACGAGAGCCTGCATTACGCCTGTTCCAGTTGTCGGATATAGCCTTGAATCAACTGCCCGGAAATGGAACTCTCCGGCGGTGTGAGCGGCAGGTTTTTGTAGTGCCACCATTGCGCGTCGGCGATCTCGACGCCATCGACCTCGATGGCGCCACCTTCATATTCGGCAAAATACCCCAGCATCAGCTGGTGCGGGAACGGCCACGGCTGGCTGCCAAAGTAACGGCATTTGCGAACCCGCAAACCAACTTCTTCGTAGACCTCACGGCTGAGTGCGTGCTCAGCACTTTCACCGGGCTCTATAAAGCCTGCCAAGGTTGAATACATTCCGGCGGGAAAATTTGCGTTGCGCGCCAACAACAGCTGCTCGCCGTTGGTGATCAACACAATGATGCACGGCGCAACGCGCGGGTATTGCAGTAAATTGCACGGCTCGCAGCGCATGGCGCGTTCGCGCGCGTCCAACACGTTGCTGGCGCCACAGCGACCGCAGAATTGATGGTTAGAGTACCAGTCGGTGATCTGCACTGCCCGCCCCGCCAGAGCAAAATGATCTTCGGCAAGCCGACCCAACAATGCATAGAGGTTCTGTAGTTCAATTGCAGCATCAGCATGCAACTGACTGACATACAGGGGCTGCGCGCCCAACTGACCGAGGTAGATGGACTGGGTAATGGCCAGGTCGTCGAATTGCTTTCGGCTCAGAAACAAGCCTTGCTCGCCGCTATAGACTACGTTGCGGTCACGCACCAATATATGCAGGGCGTCGGCGTTAGTTGTGGGTGCCGCAATTCCGGCAACAAAATCACCGGGTAAGAATTCACGCATGCGGGCACCGTCACCTAGCGAAAGCTAAGCGGGAAAACCTATTGCTGCCAAACTGTCGTCAGCAACATCCAGCACGCCTTCGTCGGTGTCTTTGCGAACTTCAACCTGCGACAAATAGTATTCAAGACTGATTAATGCATCAGCTAGCGTATCCAACAAGGACTCATCGCTGGAGCGGTCTTTCTTTAAGGTAGACTCAATAAACTGTATGCAGCGATTCGCTACGCTAGAAGCGCGCACCAAATTGAGCACGGCCAAACCACCGCGCACCGAATTCAGGGTCACCGTGACATTCCCCATATGCACCGGGTCAAATTCAGACTCCACATAGGACGTGATCGCGCGCTTGGCCAGGTTAATACCGGCTTGCGCTTCCTTAATGACAGCCAGCTCGGCGTCAGCCAACTGGCTGTGAGACAGCATGGAGTCCATCTGTGTGCTGTTCAACGCATTCTTATCCTTGTTCGCTAGGATCGATTCGACCAGTAGCATTAAGTCGGCAGTTGCCAGTAGGCTTTCGTGATCGACTGTTTCTCCAGCATCTATCCACTCAGATAATTGCGCCTGTTGGATCTGCAGGCGTTCTTTAATGGTATTGCCGCCGGCATCTTGCATGATTTCCGCGATCGTGGTGAGCCTTTCTTTCAGGCTCTGCAAACCGGTAATGTCACAGCCGTGGGCAGAGCTAGCCAGCTCGAGTATTTCTTTCGCCTGCCCCATCTCTTCGGCAATGCGCGCGACGCTGTCTGCGTCCAGCGCCTGCTCGGCGTTGTACAAGAAACGCCGCGACTGGGTCAGCTCATGTTCGTTTTCGTCAACATTCTGTAGCGGCACTAACTCTCTAACGGCTGTACATAGCGGTCCCGGTTCCGCAACCAAGCTAATAAGGTAAAGCATTTCCGTTAGATCACAGTCGCTCGCGCGGGTGTTGTAAGCCACAGCAGGGTCCTTCAGGAACACGCGGAATGCCTTATCGATCGTCGACAACCAGCGACGGCGAGAATAAGTCAGTTCCAGCTGGTCAGTACTCAATGCTTCCAGCACCGCTGTGGTGAGCCACCAATAATCGGCGGCAACACCTGCTTTTATTTGGCCATGCAAACGCACGCAGGCACGCTGCATCAGCATCAGGTGCGGCGCCGGGTTAGTTTCGCGCAATACGCCGATCAAGCCGGTTTGATACATCTGCCGCAGCCGTTTTCCAGTAGCGACTACTGCTGGCTCGTCAAACTCGACGCTTCTGTCGCAATCGGTACGAGTAAATTGTGGATCGATACTTAAATTCGAGTAATGCTGCTCTGGCACGCGCGGCAAGCTTGCGGTACTGCGAACTTCGTTGCGGATGGGAATCAGTAAACCTGGCGATGCCGCACCGGAGGCCAAGACTAACTGCAGGTATTTTGGCAACAAGGCCAACGCGCTGGAAACGGTCGCCTTTGCGGTGCTGCTGCGTTTGTTTTCGTTATCCAATAAAAGATTACCTAAAGCAATAAGATCTTCGACTAACGCACCCGCACCGTGCATCTCAGTGATTCTAAATGCACCGTCAATTTGGCCAAGGGCTTGCAGCACTGACTTTAGTTGTGTGCTATTGCTCATATCTACGTCAAACGCCAACCAGGCTTCCTGAGCCTTTTGCAGCGTCTGCTTCAATTCCTCATCAATCACCGCTAATGAAGTTAAATTGATTGCGTTTGTACTAGTCACAGCGACTCCGTTGGTATAGCTATTATTCCCATGAGCTTAAGTATAACTGAGATCTGTGGTTTTATTAGACAAACGCCTGATAGCATCACAGTTTAGGAAAATTTTTACCCAGGCTTGGTATTTGGAGTATATTTTAAGGCATACTACGCCGCGTTTTTTGCGAAAAAACAACACAAACGATGAAAAACGTCACCCCCACTGTGCAAGATCTT
>JBPCXM010000125.1:0-4032 GCA_051008535.1 Pseudomonadales bacterium
TCCGTATTCACAGCCAACGCCTGACTGTTTTGCGCCACCAAAAGGTGTGTTGGGAGTAAAGTTAGCGTGGGTGTTTACCCAGGCAGTACCTGCTTCCAGTCTATTGGCGAGGGCTGTCGCGGCTTCAAGATCAGCGCCCCATACCGAGCCTGCCAGGCCGTAAATGGAATTATTGGCACGCGCCAATGCATCTTCTGGGTCACTGAATTTAACAATCGGAATAATCGGGCCGAATTGTTCTTCCTTCACCAACAACGCATCGTCATCGATATCGCATACCACGGTCGGGTCAATGAAAAATCCGGGGCCGTCTGCGACATTGCCACCAGCGAGAATTTTGGCTCCGATGCGCCGGGTGTCGTCCAGGAACTCGATCAGGCTGTCGTACTGGTTGCGATTGTTGATCGGGCCGAACTCCACGCCTTCTTCGAAACCGTCTCCGCATTTGGCGTTTCGCGCTAGATCGGCCATTGCTTCACACAACTCTTCGTATATGCTCTCGTGCGCATAGATACGTTTAATTCCCATACAGGTCTGGCCATTGTTAATGAAGGAGGCTGTGAATAATTTCGCGGCCACTGCCTTGGGGTCTACATCTGCCAGTACGATGGCGGCATCGTTGCCGCCAAGCTCCAATGTACAGCGTTTCATTGTTCCGGCTGCCCCAATCATCACTCTCTTGCCAGTCTCCGTTGAGCCGGTGAAAGAGACCTTGTCGATGTCCTCGTGCTCGCTGATCCAACGGCCCATGGATTTGGCGCTGGTCAGTACGTTGATTACCCCGGTAGGAAAAATATCCTGGGCGAGTTCGGCGAACTTCAGTGTCGATAAGGGTGAAAAAGAGGAGGGCTTGAGTATGATGGTGTTGCCCGCGTATACGCTTTGGGCGATTTTACCGGCGGCCATTAGTATTGGAACATTCCAGGGTGTGATGGCCCCGATTACGCCAAGTGGGCGATACTGAAGCTCCACCCGGTATGCCTCGTCATCCTGAAGCACCTCAACAGGAATCTGGAGTTGATCCAGGCCGCGCATCCGGCCGACAGCACCAAAGGCAATTTCACCATAGGATTGTCCAACGGGCTTGCCCTGCTCGAGTGTTAAAAGTGCTGCCAGGTCACCGGCATGCTCAAATAGTGCGTCGGCCAGTCGCTCAATTTGTTTGGCGCGTTCTTCAAAGCTGGTTTCCCGCCAGGACAAAAAGGCCTTTCGCGCAGCTGCTACTGCCTGGTCGAGTTGTTCCTGAGAGGCATCGGGGCAGCGGGCAATGACTTCCTCCGTGGAAGGGTTAATAACATCGAAGGTTTTGTCACTGCCCTCCAGTTGGCCATTGATAAGAAATTTGAAATCTTCGCGTATAGTCAAAACAGTGCTCCTGTGATTCGTTTAAGAATACTCTGTGGTCCCTTACCAGGCGACATAGCCACCGTCTACAAGAAGGGAGGTGCCCGTAACAAAGGACGATTCGTCCGATACCAGAAACACGGCTGCCATTGCAATTTCAGAAGGCTGCCCTAAGCGCTTCAAGGCGTGCATGTTTGCAAGATCTTCCAGCGTTCCTTGAGGTCCGTCACTGTCTTCGAACTGGCGTAGGAGTAAGGGGGTTTCCACGGCGCCAGGGCACAGTGCGTTAACGCGAATACCCTGCTCTGCATGGTCCAGTGACATACTACGCGTAAGGTTGACAACTGCCCCTTTGGAAGCCGTGTAGGCCGCGAAGTTTGGAGCGCCAACAAAGCCCAGTTGTGAGGCGACGTTGAGAATATTTCCGCCACCTTGCTTAATCATATGTGGCAGCGCTTCTCGGGACAGGAAGTAGATGGCCTTGAGGTTGGTATCCATTACCCGGTCCCACTGCTCTTCAGTGGTGTCCAGTATATTGGCAACCAGTTCCTGGCCCGCGCAGTTAACCAGCACATCGACCCGTCCATAGGCATCCACAGTGCCCTGTACCAGGTTTTTGGTATCTTCGGCGCGGCCGACGTCGGCTGCGATGCCGATGGCCTTGCCACCGGCTGCGGTGATATCAGCTGCGGATTTGTCGATGACATCCTGGCGGCGCCCGGATATAACAACGGAAGCCCCCTGACGTGCGAACTCCTCGCTACAGGCCAGGCCGATGCCAGTACCGCCGCCGGTAACTATGATCACTTTTCCTTCTAAACGCATGGTACTCTCCAATTATAAATAATATTAAATTCTTGAAACTCGATTAGTGATTTGCGCCCTAGTGAACCTTGGGGCTGGCATAGTCACTTCGCCCACACTGCAGGAACTCGCCACGCCCTTTTTCGGCGGTAAACTCCCCGTTTGCGGCAACAACTTCCCCCCGTGAAAGAACTGTCTCAGGCCATCCACGAACGGCTATACCTTCATAGGGTGTGTAGTCCACGTTGTGATGAAGGTCTTCATTGCGGATGATAACGTCGCGATCAGCATCCCAAATCGCCAGGTCGGCATCGGAACCAACCGCTATGGTGCCTTTGCGGGGGTACAAACCATAGAGCTTAGCCGGGTTGGTGGCGGTCAACTCCACGAATTTGTTAATGTCGATTCGCTTTTTATTAACGCCTTCCGAAAAGAGCACGGGCATTCGGGTTTCGATACCCGGTATGCCGTTGGGAATATGTTTGAAAGGCGCCTTGTCACCGTAGGCGAGTTTTCCGTTTTCGTCGTTGTAGCTAAAGGGCGCATGATCAGACGAAAAGACCTGAAATACCCCGCTGGTGATACCGTCCCAGACTACCTGCTGGTTGGCCTTGTTTCTTGGTGGGGGGCTGCAAACGCACTTTGCGCCTTCAAAACCGGGCTGAACTAAATCATCCTCGGTGAGTACGAGATAGTGAGGGCAGGTTTCTGCATACATTTTGATACCGTGGTTACGAGCCCACTGAATTTGCTCTATTGCCTCACGACCGGAGACGTGCACGATTAATATTGGCACGTCCACCAGCTCGGCCAGGGTGATGGCGCGGTGGGTTGCTTCTCGTTCGACCAACATGGGCCGCGAATCTGAATGAAACTTCGGAGCGGTGTGTCCGGCTGCTTCGAGTTGCTCGGTGAGCCAGGTGATACAGTCATCGTTTTCTGCGTGGATCATTACCATGGCACCTTCACGTCTTGCGACAGCGAGGGTATTCAAGGTTTGGTAGTCGTCTAGCTTTAGGTCGTCATAGGTCATGTAAATTTTGAATGACGTGTAACCGTTTTCGATGAGTACCGGAAGCTCCTTTTCCAGGACTTCGGCCGTAGGGTCGGTGACAATCATATGGAAGGCGTAATCAATGACGGGTTTACCCTGCGCTCGCCGGTGATACTCATCTACTGCAGCTTGCAGAGACTCTCCCTTGATCTGTTTGGCAAAGGGGATCACCGTAGTCGTGCCGCCACAAGCTGCGGATCGGGTGGCAGTATAGAAGTCATCAGCCATTTCCAGGTGTTCGGGCATTGGCTCTTCCATATGGCAATGGCTATCGATACCGCCGGGTAACACCCATTTATCTTGCGCGTCTATTTCCTGCTCCGCGCCAGTGAGACTTGTGCCGAGTGCTGCAATCTTGCCGTCTTTGATCCCGATATCGCAGGACATGGTGTCGGAGGCAGTGGCAATTTTTCCGTTGCGTATTATAAGGTCGAACTCACTCATTGATGAGGTAACTCCATATTGATGGTTTGCCCAAAGCGCTTACTGCTGGTCAGTAGTTTCGAGTGGTACGGGAATTACGATTAACTTCCGCAACTGATTCTTACGACTATCGGACTATAGAATACCAATAATATGTCTTACCCGCAAGATAAACGTTGCAATCACCGTTGTGCCTGCCTCTGGGGCCGGCATACTGAGCTCATCCGTCTAACTATAATCATAGAGCGTGCACGGTGGAGAGTATTTGTGATAAGATATATCTTTCCAGAAAGATTAAGGCGTCTATGGAATTCACCGTAGATATCTCGGGTAACATGAGGAGTGAATATGATTACAATTTGGGGTCGGCGTAATTCGACAAATACACAAAAAGCGCTGTGGGCCGC
>JBPCXM010000126.1:0-13246 GCA_051008535.1 Pseudomonadales bacterium
GGTAAAATTGCGCTGGTCACCGGCGCCAGTCGCGGCATAGGCGAAGCGATAGCCAAGCTGCTAGCCGAGCAAGGTGCCCACGTCATCGTCTCCAGCCGCAAGCTTGAAGGTTGCCAAGTTGTTGCCGAGGCGATTACCAGCACGGGCGGAAGCGCCGAAGCGTTTGCCTGCCATGTGGGTGACATGGAGCAAATCAGTGCTGTCTTTACTCACATCAAAGAAAGGCACGGCAAGCTTGACATACTGATTAACAACGCCGCTACCAATCCCTATTTTGGTGACATTCTGGATACCGACCTCGCTGCTTATACAAAAACCGTTGAGGTCAATATACGCGGTTACTTTTTCATGTCGGTGGAAGCTGGGCGCCTAATGCGTGACAACGACGGTGGCGCCATTGTGAATACCGCCTCGATTAACGCTATACAACCTGGACCAGCCCAGGGCATCTATTCCATCACCAAGGCCGCCGTGGTCAATATGACCAAAGCCTTTGCCAAGGAATGCGGCCAACATGGCATTCGCGTTAACGCCCTGCTCCCTGGCCTCACTAAAACCGCATTCGCCGGCGCCTTATTTAGCAATGAAGAAATTTACAATGCCGCCATGCAAACCATTCCTATGAAGCGCCATGCCGAACCCAATGAAATGGCAGGAACGGTTTTATACCTGGTGTCGGATGCGGCAAGCTATACCAATGGTGAATGTATTGTTGTTGATGGCGGGCTAACGCTTTAGGACTTACACTTGCCTTGGGAGTCTCTGAACAAGTCTATGGCATCTCTGGCTGCCATAGACTTGTTCAGAGGATCCCTTGTTTGAAACTACTAGGAAGAACCCATCATGACCGAGACATCGACTTACACCCCACCCAAAGTCTGGAAGTGGGATGCAGAAAGCGGCGGAAAGTTTGCCGACATCAATAGGCCTACCGCAGGCGCCACGCATGACAAGGAACTTCCGGTAGGCAATCACCCTCTGCAGCTATATTCGCTGGCCACACCAAACGGCGTAAAAGTCACGGTGCTGTTGGAAGAATTACTTGCGCTTGGCAAGAGCGACGCCGAATACGATGCTTACCTCATTAACATCGGCGAAGGCGATCAATTTGGTAGCGGTTTTGTTGCGGTGAATCCGAATTCGAAGATCCCGGCTTTGATCGATAGGAGTACGACGCCACCGACCCGCGTATTTGAGTCCGGCGCTATCCTTGTCTACCTTGCGGAAAAGTTCGGTGCATTTCTACCTACCGAGCCATCCGAACGCGCGGAATGTATGTCTTGGCTGTTTTGGCAGATGGGCAGCGCCCCCTTTCTCGGTGGCGGCTTCGGCCATTTCTATGCCTACGCGCCGGAAAAGTGGCAGTACCCCATCAATCGTTATGCGATGGAGGTTAAACGCCAACTTGACGTGTTGGATCAGAACCTTTCTTCACGGCGCTATCTGTGTGGCGACGAATACAATATCGCGGACATGGCCAACTGTGCCTGGTACGGCAGCCTGGTACTGGGCAACATCTACGAAGCCCAGGAATTCCTCGATGTTAACTCATACACACACGTTGTGCGCTGGGCATCGGAAATAGCAGAGCGCCCTGCTTACCAGCGCGGTCGACGGGTCAATAGGGCCTGGGGGCCGGAGGAAGAGCAAGTACTCGAAAGGCATGCTGCAAGCGACCTGGATTGAGCGCCATTGGAGTTAGTCGGCGTACGTTCCAGTCCGTACGCCTTCAAGCTGACTATGGTGTGACAATCGAAAAATTCCCATCCGCTAGATCCAGTAGAGAAAAGAAACGCGCCAAATCAATTTTACTGCCCTTAATAGTCAGTTGATCGGAAAAGATAAGGTCTTTGACATTGGCGCTGCCGAGTACCACATCCAGAAACAATTCATGGCTGATACTGAGAGTAGTGTTAGCATCAACATCGGCTTTACCACGTTTATGATGCAGCACCGAGTTTTTTAATTTCAACACATGAGTTTCGTGCAGATCGGTAAAGGTGAAATTAATCGTCATCTCCAAACCTTCTGCATCCGGGCCATTAAGTTGAGCAGCCATGACATCAAAAAAAATCGATCTAGGTGAGTGTTTTACCATATCCCTAGCCGCGCTGAGGTCTTTACCCTTAACGCTTTTACCATAGCGCAGTTCATAGGCGCCAGTGAGGTACACATCACGCCACGGTCCTGACTCAGACTGATAGCCTAGTTGGTCATAGGTGCGAGCGAGTAAAGCTTTTGCTTCACGATGATCGTGTTGCGCAAACACCAGGTGATTGAGTAGCGTCGCCACCCAACGATAATCGCCTTTGTCATAAGACTCCTTTGCCATTTTCATTACATTCTCACTACCACCCATAGCCAAAATGTAATTTGCGGCGGCATCTTCAGAAGGCAGAGGGTTGAGATTGGCTGGGTTGCCGTCATACCAACCAAAATAAGCTTGATATACAGCGCGGGAGTTGTGGCGCACCGTGCCGTAGTAGCCACGGTTGGAAAATGTTTTTTGCAGCGACTCAGGCAGTTTTAGCTCTTCTGCGATCTCTGTGGGGGTATAGCCATGGGAAGCGAGGCGCAGCGTTTGATCGTGAATATATTTATAGGTATCACTCTGTATTTCCAGGAAATCAGCGATGCGCTGCTTACCCCAAATGGGCCAATGGTGACTAGCGAAATAGATGTCAGCGTCTGCGAACAGTGTTTTTGCTTCGTCAATAAACCCGCTCCAGATTAAGGCATCGCGAACTTTGGCACCACGCAGCGTGTAGAGGTTGTGCATATTGCGCGACAACAATTCTGCCCCGCAAAACGCCCTATGCTCTGGCAAATAAAAAGTGAACTCAGCGGGTGCCTCAGAACCAGACACGTTCTGGAAAACGAAACTGACACCGTCAATATTCAATTTCTGCCCAGTGTGATCGATAACATCGGTTGGCTGCAAAATCCCTACCGTGCCGTCTGCTGGACTCTTGCCCAAACCAGTATCGACATGTCCCCGCGCCGTTCTCGGCAGAGGGTTTCCATACATATAATCCGCGCGGCGGGTCATGGTTGGCCCCGCCAGCACATTCTCACGAATAGACTCATTCATAAAGCCAACCGGCGCAATGACACGAACCTCGTTCTCCGCGGTTTTACTGGCAGACAATACGCCCAGAGCACCACCAAAATGATCAGCATGACTGTGGGTGAAAATGATTGCCGCAATCGGTTGCGCACCGAGATGCTCACGTGCAAACGACAACGCTTTCGATGCGGTCTCTTGCGTAGTGAGCGGGTCGACAATAATCCACCCTGTTTTACCCTCGATAATGGTTAGATTGGCAAGGTCAAAGCCTCGGAGCTGATAAATACCATCGGTGACTTTAAATAATCCGTGGATATTATTTAGCTGCGCCTGTCGCCACAGGCTAGGGTTAACGCTTGGCGGCGCATCGCCGGCGATAAACTCGTAGGCAGTTTGATCCCACGCCAGCTTGCCGTTTCGACCTGGAATTGTTAGCTGCTCAACGCTAGCGATTAAGCCACGTCGAGCCTCTTCAAAATCTTGCCGGTCTGAAAAAGATAGCTGTTGTAACACCTGCTGGTTTAGGTCGGTAGTGGTTTGTGTGGCGGGCGTATTGCCGTACTCATCTGCGTCGACCGCGTTGGCCAACCGTGCCTCGTTATCGCTACAGGCACTCAAGAATGTGATAGCGATGAGTAATCCCAGTGTTGCTAATGGGTTTGACTTTTTCACACGACCTCGCTTAAAGAAATGCTGCCGAGTATATAACGACACACTATATGTCGCTAGTTTAAGAGTAGCAACACTTTAAAGACACCAAATGGATTTACTATCGAGCACTGAGGCATTGCCAGTTGCTGGCGAAACGTTGGTAGGAGGGCGCAGCATTGCGGAGAATAGACCGTCGGCATAAGCCTTAGTGCGTCGTGCTTCCGGTGGCGGTATTGTGGGTGGGTGTTGCATAAATTCAAGCACCCTAGAGGCTCGAAAAAGTGTCTGAGCGACTCCTATGGACCAGTAATGTGGTCAATAATGATTTAGCATGTTACATTTATCAATTTAATTATTTCTTTCTATTATTAGAGATTTTCTATGAATATATCTCTCAAGCAATTACGCGCTTTCACAGCAGTTGCGCAGGGAAGTTCCTTTGCCGGAGCCTGTGAAAAACTTCACATCTCACAACCTGCGCTCAGCGTCAGTATCCGCAATATGGAGGAAGCTGTAGGCGGGGCCCTGTTCAAACGCACCACACGGAATGTGGAATTGACACCCGAAGGGCGGGACTTCCTGCCAAAGGCGTTGCGGCTGCAGTCAGATTGGGATCGTGCATTTGACGATCTGCAGCGGGCATTTACCCTTCAGCAGGGCAAACTCACTGTTGCCGTAATGCCGTCCTTCGCAATGAATCAATTCCCAGAGGCTGTGGCCCGATTTCGAGAGTCTTTTCCGGGAATCAACTTAAAAATTGAGGATATTGTCATGGAGGATGTCATCGAGGCAGTTCTTGCCGACCGGGTTGAACTGGGAATCACGTTTAAACCAGAACAGTTGGAGGAAGTTGATTTTGTTCCACTGTTTACCGATAGATTCGTGGCGATCCTTCATAGCGGGCATCCGCTATGTAAAAAAAAGAGCATTTACTGGAAGGAGTTGGCTAATGACACATTTATTGGCATGAACTTGGGCTCCTGGACGCGCCAGGCTACCGATGGCGCATTCGCTTCAGTTGACGTGAAGCCACTAGAAATTTTTGAAGCCAATCAACTGGCTACCATTGGCGGCATGGTATTAGCTGGTGTCGGTGTGTCGGTAGTGCCCGCCCTATGCCAAGGGTATATGCAATCATTGGGGGTTATCTGTCGACCAATCAACAGACCCTCAGTCGAGAGAGAAGTCGGATTGTTTACACATAAGCATCGCCCACTGTCTACGGCAGCACAGGAGTTCGGTTCTTGTTTACGCAACCGCAAGTACAATTGATCCTGCAATATTTTCCACCCGCCCTCGCCTACAACGAAAACTGAGCTTGCGTGACTGTAACCTGAGTCTGGTTGATATACATGCTTGTTATTATGTAAGTATTTGCACAATTATACTTGTATAATTCACAGTCAATAGCCGCGTGAAGGACAAGTCTCGGGTAGATGTTAAGATAAAAAAATCCCACCGGCATGCAGTTTCAGGCTGAGAGTTAAATATGACGACACACGAGCACTATCAGGACATTCGCGACGCAGTCGCCAAGCTATGTGCGAAGTTTCCGGGGGAGTATTGGCAAGCACTGGATAACGAAGACAGTTACCCTACCGATTTTGTTCAGGCGCTTACTGAATCAGGCTATCTCTCTATTCTCATTCCCGAGCAATATGGTGGCGCCGGCCTACCGCTCTCAGCGGCTTGTGCCGTATTGGAAGAGATTCAACGCAGCGGCTGCAATAGCGGAGCGTGTCATGCGCAAATGTACACAATGGGTACTTTATTGCGACATGGCAGCGAGCAACAAAAACAGCAATACCTACCGGCCATAGCGAGCGGTGAGCTACGTCTTCAGGCGTTTGGGGTGACAGAACCAGGCAGCGGTACCGATACCACCCGAATACAAACGTGCGCGCGACGCGACGGCGACGGCCCCGATGACGACTACATCGTCAACGGCCAGAAGGTATTTATTTCGCGAACCGAGCACTCGGATTTGATGATCTTGCTGCTGCGCACCGCAGCACGCGAGGAGTGTGCAAAGCCTACCGGTGGCATGTCAGTGCTGTTGGTGGAAATGCGCAGCGCTTTGGGCAATGGTCTAACGATCAAACCCATCCAGACCATGATGAATCATGCCTGCACAGAATTGTTTTTCGATGACCTTCGAGTGCCAACGGCTAATTTGATTGGCGAAGAGGGCCGCGGTTTTTCCTACATTGTAGATGGCATGAACGCCGAACGTATTCTAATTGCCGCTGAGTGTATTGGCGATGCTCGGTTTTTCATAGAACAGGCGAGTAATTACGCAAAGGAGCGAGAGGTCTTTGGCAGACCGATAGGACTGAATCAAGGAATACAATTTCCTATTGCGCGAGCGCATATTCAAACAGAGGCGGCAGACGCGATCGTGAAACGTGCGGCAGCCTTGTTCGAGCAAGGAGAACCCTGCGGATCAGTTGCGAATATGGCGAAACTATTAGCCTCTGAAGCGTCATGGCAAGCGGGCGACACTTGCATCCAAACATTCGGTGGCTACGGCTTTGCCACTGAATACAATATTGAGCGAAAATTTCGCGAAACGCGTTTGTATCAGGTGGCGCCAGTTTCTACCAATCTTATTCTTTCCCATGTTGCGACCCACGACCTGGGTCTGCCAAAAACTTTTTAGTGTATGTAAATGGTAGAAGAAATCGATATAGACCACCTTCGCACTTGGATTGGCAAGCAAGAACGTGAACAGGACATCGTCACAGCAGAACTTCTAAAACGGTTTAGGGCAACGCTTAGCGGATACACCAAACTAGGTTCGCAGCTTTCTCTGGGTATTCATTGGTGTTTGGCGCTGCCCGCTGTTACGCGTGATAATTTGGATGTGGATGGGCATCCGACGAAAGGAGGGTTTATACCTCCGGTGCCATTACCCCATAGAATGTGGGCGTCGAGTCGAGTTCGGTTTCATAAGACACCGAGCGTCGGTGCCACCATTGAAAGAACATCAACAATTGCGGATGTTGTGTTGAAGCAAAGCGCGGCATCAGGCCCACTTGTGTTCGTACATGTTGATCATTCCTATACGCAAAAAAAAGTGCAAGAGAACGAGACGCTGATACAAGACAGGCAAACAATCGTTTACCGGCAGCCATCAGCATTCAAACAGCCTGAACCACAGGAGCATAAAAACTCGGCTCGCTCACTGAATGTTGTGCCAGAGAGCACGCTGCTGTTTCGCTACTCCGCAATGACATTTAACGGGCATCGTATTCATTATGACTATAACTATGTTACGAGAGAGGAAGGTTTTCCCGGGCTGGTTGTGCACGGGCCGTTGATGGCCACGCTACTGATGAATCTGGCACAAGCCAGTCGCCCGAACAACCCGCTGCGAGAGTTCGAGTTCCGGGGCGTGGCACCAGCGTTTGTGGATCAAGTATTGCAATTGTCAGTCAAAGACGATGAGGCCGGATCTCTTGAAGTTAGAAACCATGAAGGCGCATTGATCATGACCGCCAGCGCACGGTTTGGTGACAGTGATGACAGCTAAACAATATAGATCACTGCTGTTTGTACCCGCCTCTCGATTAGATATGGCCGAGCACGCTCACGAGCGCGGCGCGGATGCCATCATCCTGGATATGGAAGATGGTGTAGCGGAACTGGATAAACCAGCAGCGCGCAATACGCTGGGTTCTCTGCTCGAAGGCTTGCAGCACCAAGGTGTGCAAGCCTTGGTACGTATCAACAGTTTGGAGTCTGGCGGCGCGTTGGATATTGAGGCGCTACCAGCTGCCTTTGCACCACAGTTGCTCTTGCCCAAAGTGTCGGCCATGGAGCAAGTAGTGGCAGTAGAAAAATGTTGGGTGTCTAAAGGCCACGAGTTATCAGCGCTGCAGTTGTTGCCGATGATCGAATGCCCTAAGGGTTTATTCCGGGCTGAGAAAATAGCAGCGGCCACGCCCCGCGTAAGCGCAATGGTGTTTGGCAGCGAGGATTTTGCGGCCGAAGCGGGTTTGAGTACAGCGATCGACGCATTAGCGATTCCTGCCCAGTGGGTAGCCCTGGCGGCCGCCGCCGCTGGTATTTCGGCCTATGGCCTGCCTGGCTCGCTGGGCAACTACCACGATATGGAACTCTTTGGAGACACTTTACGGCGTGCAAAAACCATTGGTTTTAGCGGCAGCTTATGCGTTCACCCAAAGCAAGTATTGCTTGCAAACGAAGCATTTCAGCCCAGTAAAAAAGAGATTGAGTGGGCGGAAGCTGTGATCGCGCAATCAGGCAAAGGCGGTGCCACGGGAGGTGATATTGGTATGGTGGATGCGCCGATACTGGCACGCGCGCGGGCGATTCTAGCGCGTACCGAGTGAATGCATACCCACCTCCAAAACAGGCAACTAAATCTGCCACTACGACTTATTTTGCGTTCTCAATTAGATTTCGTGCGATAACTTTGAGTGCAAGCGTTTCTTCGGCACCTTCGAAAATAGACAGCACGCGCGCATCAACGTAGTAACGACTGACTGCTGTTTCTTCCGAATAACCCATACCGCCGTGAATTTGCAGCGCTTCGCGTGTTACCCATTCAGCAACCTTGCAGGCGAAAAACTTAACCAGGCTGGCCTCCATCTGCCCGTGGCCCTGGTCGATCAGACGTCCAACCGCGTAGGTGAACTGACGGCACACCGCCAATTGCAAACCCATGCGTGCAAGTTTTACTTGCGTGAGCTGGTAGTCGCCAACCGACTGGCCGAATACTTTGCGATCCTCTGCATAACTTAAGGCTTTCTGGAACGCCGCCTGCATGACACCCACAGCGCGCGCAGCTGTTTGAATGCGCCCGCCGGAAAAGCCGCGCATCATTGTGTAAAAGCCGCGCCCCAGTCCTTGTTCGCCGCCCACCAGATTGCTGTCCGGTACAAAATAATTGTCGAAGTGCACTTCAAAGCTGTGCATGCCGCGGTAACCAATGGTAGGAATGGCTTGCCCGCTGATCATGCCACCCTTTTGCTGCTGGTGATTGAACTCATGGCCTTCAAAGGCGGGCTTCTCTACCAGAAACACCGATAAGCCACGATGGCCGGCCGAGAGATCAGGGTTCGTTCTAGCCAGTACAACGATAACATTCGCTCTGCCACAGAATGTACACCAGATTTTGCTGCCATTCAGTAGCCAGCCGCCGTCGGTTCTTGTGGCAGGCAATCTAACGCCGGCAACGTCGGAGCCATAGTCAGGTTCGGTAACCGCGATTGCGCTCAACAGTTCACCGCTGGCGACACGCGGCAGCCAGCTCCGTTGTTGCTCCTCGGTGCCGCCGGCCATCAGTGCTTTGGATATAATTTCCGGGCGAGTGATTCACGAACCGGCTGCGCATAAAGAACCGCTGGACAAGGCCTCAGTAACCACAATCATGCCAAGATTGTCTTCGCCTTCATCGGCTTGCAAACCGCCGAAACGCTCGGGTACTGACAAGCCAAACACGCCCATCGCACTCAAAGGTTCTATGATCTCGTGCGGAATGTCGGTATCGAAACGATGAATATGCTCAGCCATCGGTTCAACAACTTCTTTCGCGAAGCGCCGAAACGCATCGGCCATGGTTTCGTGTTCTGAGTCAAGTTGGCTGCTGCCAAGATAGCCTTGTGAATCCTGTAACGCTATCCCTAACGATTGCAGATTGGCGGTGCTGCTGTGGTTCGCCATCCATGCCAACAATTCGGGTGCGTCCAAGGCTTGTGAAAAATGTTCAGCATCTATTTGAAAATCGGCCAAGCGCGGAGCCATGCCCGCGCGGACGCTGGCGTACATTTCAGCGCTGTAGGTCAAAGCCAGTGTTTCTTCCAACAAGACCTCGTCAGTTTTACGATCGGCGCTCGCGGTGGCGGCGTAATCCAACATGCTGCTGGCGGCGGATATCTCCGCACAAAAGCGCGCCAGGTCGTAGCTCACCCATTGGTGTTGGTCTAATAGTGCTGTGTTTAGTTGTCCCTGCTCGGTGCATGCGGCCTTTAGACCTGTCAGACTGCAGTCGACAATTTCTCGGGCTCGGCTAACGGCTTGGCGCGCCGCAATTAAATCGTTCGTCTTGGTATTGTCGGTCATGTGTGCCATTTGAGGAATGAGGGCTTTACCCCAATTTTATTTGACTAGCTGTAGCGTATAATAAGTAATACTTGTCGTTTCACAAGTATTATTCCACGGTCTGGAAGTCGAGTTCGAGGATCAGCATATTGTATAGTTGTGTGTTGCCGGGTGCGATTGTACCTCTCTGCGCCATATCAAGCAGTCAGCATTCCTGGTTAACAAAAAGACCGTATGAGGAGAGCAGCAATGCAGCTAAAAGATAAAGTGGTTGTAGTCACAGGCGCAGCCCGAGGCTTAGGTCGCGCCTACGCAGAGGCCATGGCGACTGAAGGTGCTGCAGTTCTGGCCTGCGATATGAACAGTTGTGATGAAACGGTGGAAGCTGTGCGAGCCGCCGGCGGACAAATTGACAGCGCGGTGACCAATATCACCGATATGGCCAGCTGCACGACCATGGCGAGCAAGGCGCTTGATTCCTTCGGTAGAATTGATGTTTTAGTCAATAACGCCGCACTGTATGCCGGCTTAAAAGGTGCCCGCTTTGAAGACCTTGACGAAGCGCAATGGGACCAGGTGATGAACGTTAACATCAAAGGCGTTTGGCAAACATGCAAAGCGGTCGTCAACCCAATGCGTGAAGCCGGCGGTGGTTCCATCATCAATATTTCCTCGCTCGGTGCGGTATTTGGCTTGCCTTACGGTTGCGATTATGTAGCGTCCAAGGCCGCGGTGATTGGCATGACCAGAACGATGGCACGTGAGTTGGGCAAAGACAGTATTCGCGTCAATGCGGTTGCGCCGTCGGCTGTTATGACCGAAGGCACCAGCGAGTTTTTTGGTGAGAAATTTGAAAAAGCCAAAACCGTGATTGCGTCGGGACAATTGATTCAACGAAATTTGGAAACGGCCGATCTGACTGGCACGATTGTCTATCTGGCCTCCGACGCCAGCGCCTTTGTGACGGGGCAAACTCACATGGTCGATGGTGGTTCGTGGTTTCTTTGATACCAAGCCCGCCTAAATAAACAACGATGAATAGAGAGGGTTTGTAGAGCGTGCAAAATGTTCTCGCCGGTATGCGCGTTGTTGAAGGCAGTGCGTTTATTGCCGCACCTTCAGGTGGAATGACGTTGGCGCAGCTTGGTGCCGACGTTATTCGTTTCGACCCCATTGCTGGCGGTATTGATTACCGGCGTTGGCCAGTTGCCGAAAATGGTAAGAGTCTTTACTGGCACAGCCTGAACAAAGGCAAGCGCTCGATCGCTGTAGACTTTAGCCGGCCTGAAGGTCGAGAAATACTAAGTCGATTGATCGCCGCACCAGGTGATGACGCTGGAATGTTTCTAACGAATTTTCCTGCTCGCGGTTGGCTGGCGGATGAGCAGTTACGCGCACAGCGCGAAGACCTTATCTATCTGAATTTAACCGGCGACCGGCACGGTGGCAGTGCGTTGGATTACACGGTGAACAGCAAAGTAGGTTTTCCCTTCTTGACCGGTGCCGAAAATTGTAAGGAGCGCAGGCCCATTAACAACCCTTTACCTGCCTGGGATGTTATCGCCGGCCAGCACATTGCCTTAGGTTTGTTGGCAGCAGAGCGTCATCGGCAACGCACAGGCGAAGGACAATTTGTAGGCCTTGCATTGGCCGACGTCGCACTCGCAACCGTTGGAAACCTCGGCTACGTCGGCGAGGCCATGGTGAATGGCACTGAGCGCGAACCGATTGGCAATCATATTTATGGCACATTTGGGCGCGATTTTGTCAGCCGCGACGGTATTCGAGTAATGATTGTCGGTGTTAGTCCAAATCAATGGCGCGCCATTGTCGATGTCACCGGGCAAGCTGGACGAGTTGCGCAACTGGGCGAGCGCCTGGGCCTGGACTTCGATCAGGAGGGCGACCGCTATGCGAGCCGCGAAGCCTTGTGCGACTTATTTGAGCCATGGTTTGCACAGCATGACCACAAGCAGCTCGTAGCGAGACTGGACGCCGCTGGGGTGTGCTGGGGTAAGTATCAAACGCTGGCCGAGCTGGTAGAAAGTGATCCGGATTGCTCTGCTGACAACCCTCTATTCGAGCAGGTCGACCAGCCAGGTATTGGTGAGTATCTTGTTCCACACAATCCGCTTGGATTCACTGCGGCTGATCGACAATCGCCACGTCCAGCGCCATCGTTGGGCCAGCATACTGATGAAATTCTCGCTGATCTCTTAGGTTTTGGCAGCGGAGAGATTGCCAAACTTCATGATGCTGACATTGTAGCGGGGCCGCGGTAAACGCTTCCACTGTTCTAAGTCGCAGTGCGCGGCAGTACGTCGATCACAAGTACCCGCTTGCTTCTTACCGACATATAGGAATCTGTAATGACCATCACTTCTCGTCCTTTTCGTTCAACACTCTACATGCCAGGTTCAAATCCTCGTGCCTTAGAAAAGGCGAAAACTTTGCCTGTTGATGCCCTGATATTTGATTTAGAAGATTCCGTCTCTCCAGACAAGAAAGAGCTAGCGCGTGATCAAGTGGTTGCAGCATCTAAAGAAGCACTAACTGGCGCTTATGGTAATCGTCAAATAATGATTCGAAGCAACAACTTAGACAGCGACTGGGGTGCGGCTGATTTGCAAGCGGCCGCAATGGCTACGCCAGATGCGATTTTGTTGCCTAAGGTAAACAACGCCAACGATATTCATCGAGCCTTGGCCATTCTTGAAGGTTCGGGCTTAGATGACAGAACGTCTATTTGGGCGATGATGGAAACCCCGCTAAGTGTTTTACATGCTGAAGCTATAGCAGCGGCATCGCCTCGTATGGGTGGTTTTGTGATGGGCACTTCTGATTTAGTTAAGGATATTCATGGCCAGCACACCAAAACACGATTGCCAGTAATAGCGAGTTTGAATTTATGTGTGCTTGCTGCGCGTGCATACCAATTGATAGTGCTTGATGGTGTTTACTTAGACCTTGATGACGAAGTCGGATTTAGAGCCTCATGTCAGCAAGGCTTAGAGCTTGGTTTTGACGGCAAAACCCTTATTCACCCTAAACAACTTAAAGCTGCTAACACCGTATTTGCCCCAACTGCTGCCGAACTCGAATTCGCTGGCCGCATTATTGCCGCACATGCTGAGGCCGACGCTGAGGGTAAAGCTGTTGTGTTGGTAGATGGCAAGCTAATTGAAAACCTACACGTACAAGACGCGCATCGTATTGTTGCCTTAGCAGAGGCAATTCTAGTGAGCGGTGAATAATAAAGACGATGCGCGCCCAATTATTGTAGAATCTTGTCGATGTCGGAAGGTAGGGCCAATTGTTTTGAATTCAATAGGAAACCTGTTTCTGATTAACGGCAATAGATTGTGGGAGGATATGTGACTACGAATACACAAACCATTTACTACACCCTTACTGATGAGGCGCCATCGCTGGCAACATGTTCTTTACTTCCCATTATTAGAG
>JBPCXM010000127.1:0-3030 GCA_051008535.1 Pseudomonadales bacterium
TAGGCACTTATCGCCTCGCGCTCAAATGGGGCTGGCCCAGCGGCAAAGACCCGCGGCATACGCGCCGTATTCTTAGCCGGGCGAAATGGCTGATCAGTGTTTTCTTTATTGTGCTGGGATTATTGACACTGGCGGCCTATATGAAAATCGGTATAGAGCACCGCGAATATGCCGGTGAGCGTTATGTGCCGGCTGCGCTGCATTCGCAGGAAGTCGTGCCCGCAAAACAGGCAAAGGGAAGCTAGCTAAATGCAAACGATTAATACCGATGTACTGGTGATCGGTGGCGGGCTGGCCGGCATGAGAGTCGCCATTGGTGTCAAACGCCGGGGGCAAGACTGCGTCGTTCTGAGCTTAGTCCCGCCCAAACGCTCACACTCAGCGGCGGCGCAGGGCGGCATGCAAGCCAGCCTTGCCAACAGCATAAAAAGTGAGGGTGACAACGAAGATGTGCATTTTGCCGATACGGTGCGCGGCAGCGACTGGGGTGCTGATCAGCAGGTGGTACGGATGTTTACCAATACGGCGCCCAAGGCAGTGCGTGAACTGGCCGCCTGGGGCGTGCCGTGGAACCGTGTGCAGCACGGTGATCGTGAAGTTGTTATCAACGGCAAGCGGGTGACCATTACAGAGAAGGAAGCGGCCCACGGCCTGATCACCGCACGCGACTTCGGCGGTACCAAAAAATGGCGTACCTGCTATGTGAGTGACGGCACTGGGCACTCGATGCTGTACGCAATGAGCGACCAGGCGATCGCGCGCGACATAGTCGTGCATGAGCGCGCCGAGGCACTGGCGCTGATCCACGACGGCGCGCGTTGTTATGGCGCCATCGTGCGTAACCTGATTAGCGGTGAACTGCTGGCGTATGTCGCCAGTGCCACTTGTATCGCGACTGGCGGATTCGGACGCATCTACAGGTCGACGACCAATGCGGTTATCAACGAAGGCATGGGCGCGGCCATCGCACTTGAAACCGGCGTGGCGACCCTGGGTAATATGGAAGCGGTGCAGTTTCACCCGACGGCGATTTTTCCGGCTGGCATTCTCGTGACCGAGGGCTGCCGCGGTGATGGTGGTCTGTTGCTGGACGGTCGCGAACACCGCTTTATGCCGGACTATGAACCGGAGAAAAAAGAATTGGCCTCGCGCGACGTCGTGTCGCGGCGCATGGAGGAACATATGGCGCAGGGGCATGGGGCGAAGTCGCGTTTTGGAGACCATCTGTGGCTGGATATTCGCTTGCTTGGCAGCCAGCATATCGAAACCAATCTGCGCGAGGTTAAGGAGATTTGTCAGTACTTTCTGGGCATCGATCCGGCGTCTGAGTTGATACCCGTGCGCCCGGTACAGCATTATTCGATGGGTGGAGTGCGCACCGATTATACCGGACAGAGCCCAGCATTGAAGGGACTTTTCGCTGCCGGCGAGGCGGCTTGCTGGGACATGCATGGCTTTAACCGCCTGGGTGGCAATTCAGTAGCGGAAACCGTAGTCGCTGGCATGCTGGTCTCTGAGTTTATCGCCGACTTTTGTGTAAGCGCAGAGGCAGAGATGACGGTGTCCAGCGCCTTGATAAAGCAATGTTGGCGCCGCGAGCGCGACCACCTACAGCAGTTAATGACGGTTGACGGCAATGAAAATCCCTTCGACATACTGCGCGAAATGCAAGAAACCATGTCCGATAAAGTCGGCATTTTTCGCTCCGGTAATCAACTGACCGAAGCGGTGCAGCATTTGCAATCACTGCTGCAGCGTAGCCGAAAGATCAGCGTAACAAGTCAAAGTGCTGGCGCTAACCCGGAACTGGTAGCTGCCTATCGAGTACAGAAAATGTTGAAAGTCGCGCTTTGTGTGGCCTTTGGCGCATTGCGGCGCACAGAAAGTAGGGGCGCACATTACCGACAGGATTTCCCGCAGCGTAACGACCGTGATTGGCTACAGCGTACCTTGGCAAGCTGGCCGAATGACAACGCGGAGTTGCCGCATATCGCTTACGAACCGCTGGATATCATGAGTATGGAGTTATCGCCTGGTTGGAGGGGCTATGGCGCCAAAGACCATATCGATCATCCTGCCACGCAACAGCGCATGGCTGCCATCGAGATCTTAACCCAGCAGTTCTCATCTGGGGACCGCTTTGCGCTACAGCAAGCGCTGATGCCCTACGAACATCTGCTGCCTGAACGATTTCGCGGCCGCAACGCCCGCCTCGGTGAGAACTAGTGTACCTCGTTACTCATACGGCAACGTTCAGCGACCCGCCAGGGACCAGCCGCCGCGTTGCGCTTTCTTGGCATAGCGCCAACTATGCCAGCAAATACGCGCCTTGCCGCTGGCCCCTGGCGGCTCGCCCAAAGGGAGCCACCGAGATTGCCCGGCCCGCGTCGCCTAAAGCGTCTACTATTGGTGCAGTTCTTGACAAGATAACCTACATTGCCTTCAAACTGCGCCTCCTAGCGAGCAATTTCAGAGGCTCTGAGCGTTACCGTATGAGTGACGAGGTACACCCGCTATGCAGCTAATAGAAACGGCGCTGGCGCACCGCTCGCTGCGCGTACATGTCCTGCGGCATAACCCACAAAACCCAGAAAGTCGTCCGCATATGCAGGTTTTCGAAATTGAGGAAGCCGACGGCATGACCTTGTTTATCGCACTCAACGAAATTCGCGAGACCCAGGACGCTTCTTTGCAGTTTGATTTTGTGTGTCGAGCCGGTATTTGTGGCAGTTGCGGCATGCTGATCAACGGCCGGCCGGCGCTGGCTTGCCGTACGCTGACGAAGCAACTCGACGCGGATATTTATCTGGCGCCGCTGCCGCTGTTTGAGTTGATCGGTGACCTTTCGGTGAATACCGGTAAGTGGGCGCGCGGTATGAGCGAGCGGCTTGAGACCTGGATACATGGGCAGGAAGATGCGGTGGACCTAAACGCATTCGAAGAACGCATGGAGCCCGAGCTCGCTCGGAAAATTTACGAACTCGAGCGCTGCATAGAATGCGGCTGTTGTATCGCCGCTTGTGGCACCGC
>JBPCXM010000128.1:0-3088 GCA_051008535.1 Pseudomonadales bacterium
GATGCTAACGGCGAAGAGCGTGAGACGGATTACCACCGCATGCTGAAACTGGTACTGGACGCCGGTTATCGGGGTTATGTCGGCGTTGAGTACGAAGGCCAGGAAATACCAGAGTGGGAAGGTATTCGCAAGGCCAAACAGTTGCTGGAGCGGGTACACGCTGAGTTAGCTCTTCATTACTCCGCAAAAGCATAATTGACAGCGCTGTCAGTATGAAATAAGATTCATCCCTCCGATATTTCTAGCCAACGACTTACTCAGAGGTTTCCTGTTTACAGTAGAGGTGTGGCCAGTAACACCCGTTCGCCGGATATCAGGCCGGCTAAATATGGTCTATCAAAATGAAGAGTTGAGGATCCGGCATGAAGAAGTGCGTTAATAGAGTTGTGCTTCCTACTAGCTTAGTTAGCGGTTGGAAACTTTGCCGATCCAAGGGGGGCGGATTTACGACATTAATGCGTCTAAGAATATTGGGTGATAATTGAGGCTTTGAGACAACTCAAATCGTCCTTTTCGGTGGCTTGGGCGACTTTTGTATACGCAAGCTTCCGGCAAATCTGAAATATGTGTTTTGGCTTTTTGGTAATCCAGATTGGCTTCGCGCTGCAGAATGCAAATGAGAGCTGGATTTTCGAAACGCTTGGCGCATTCATTGAAGAATTTCCCATACTGCGGATAGCGGCGCCGGTGACTGGGCTGTTAGCAATCTATTATCGGCTATCTCAGTGACAACACCTCAACCAGGCTGGAGTGTGGAGTCTTATGTTTCCTTATATTGTCGCTGATGTCGGTGGTACCAATGCTCGCTTCGGTCTGGTGACAGGTAAAGATGCGACCACAGCTGGTTTTGAAATCTGTGAACGGCGCTCGCTGGATGGGTCGGCCTTTGACAGTTTTGAAAGCTGCCTGCATGCCTACCTCGCCAGCTTGGGCAGTATTCGCCCGGTCAGCGCCTGCATCGCGATCGCTGGTCCTATCAGTGGTGATCGGGTGCTGATGACTAACCGCAACTGGCAATTTTCTAGATCGGGCCTGCGCCAGCGATTGCAACTCGACCGCCTGGAGGTCGTAAACGATTTTGCCGCATTGGCGTATTCTACTCTGTACATCGGAGCCAGTGATCTCCGCATTATTCAAGACGGGGTATCCGTTTCCGACACGCCACGGGCGATCGTTGGCCCTGGCACCGGGCTTGGCGTCGCTGCCTTGGTGCCGACGCCGGTGGGATGGCAGCCGGTTCCCGGTGAAGGCGGACATATCGCTTTTTCGCCCCCCAAAGGCAAGGAAGCCCAAATTCTTGAGATTGTCCGTCAAGAAGTGGACCATGTCTCCGCGGAAACCTTGCTGTCGGGTCCGGGCTTGACGAGGTTGCACCACGCCTTAGCGGTGGCTCATGGCAGAGAGGTTGAGTCATTGACTGCAGAGCAAATTACTACACGTGCAATTGCCGATACTGATGCCACTTGTCGAGAAACACTCGGGGTATTCTGTCATTTGCTGGGTAGTATCGCGGGCGACTTCGCATTGATTTATGGGGCGCGAGGTGGAGCCTATATAGGCGGTGGCATTTTGCCTCGAATTGAGGGCATTCTGGCAGAAAGTACCTTTCTGGAGGGTTTTCAATCCAAGGGTCTGATGAGCGGCTACCTTGCTCATATTCCCATCTATCTCATCAAAGGGGATAGTCCCGCACTCATCGGAGCGGCAGGCTGGCTTTACGATCAACAACGCACTGACAAACGTGGAACCCAAACTGGATACCATTGCCATGAAAAACGCGACTGACATTGTGATATTCGGCGGTCTGGGGGACCTGTCTGTGCGTAAGCTTCTGCCCGCGCTTTATCACAGCGAAGCCGGCAATCAGCTGGCAGCCCAGAGCCGCATATTCCTGATTTCCAAGGAGGACGTCACCGACCAAGGCTGTATCGAACTTGTCAATACGGCGCTGAAGCAGCATTTAGCTCCGGGAGAATTTGACCGCGCCCACTGGGATAGCTTCAGCCAGCGTATCGCGCATTTCAACATCGACTTGATGACGCTTGATGGGCGTTGGGAGCCGTTGAAGCAGCGAATCGAGGCGACGGGGAACAGCTCAAGGGTCTACTATTTTGCCATTCCCCCGAGCCTATATGGCCAAACCTGCGCGCATCTCAATACCAAGGATCTGATCACGCCTGACACGCGAGTGGTGCTGGAAAAGCCTATCGGTTACGACCATGCATCAGCGGACGAGATTAACGCGCAAGTCGCGGCGTTTTTCGAGGAAGATAATATCTATCGTATCGACCACTATCTCGGTAAAGAGACCGTCCAGAACCTCATGGCCTTGCGCTTCGGCAATGTGCTTTTTGAGCCGCTCTGGGATTGCAAGACCATCGATCGCGTGGAGATCAGTATTGCCGAATCCGTCGGGCTAGAGGGCCGGACCGCTTTCTATGACAAGGCGGGGGCCTTGCGCGACATGGTGCAGAATCACCTGTTGCAACTGCTGTGTCTGCTGACGATGGAACCGCCGGCCAAGTTGGATGCCGACAACATTCGGGCAGAGAAACTGAAAGTGCTCAAGGCGCTGAGCCGTATCGACGAACACAACGTCACAACGGATACCATTCGTGGCCAATACACCGCTGGCGTCGTGGGCGGCAAATCGGTGCCAGGCTACCAAGAGGAATTGGAAGCCGAGTCAAGAGGCAGCCGCACCGAAACCTACGTCGCCATCAAGACCCATATCGACAACTGGCGTTGGTCAGGTGTGCCCTTTTACCTGCGCACCGGTAAACGCCTCGCGGAGCGCTTCGCGGAGATTGTGATTCATTATAAATCCGTGTCGCACAACGTGTTCGACGAGGACGCAGGCCCCCTGCAGCCCAATCGCCTGGTAATGCGTTTGCAGCCCGATGAGCGGATGCAATTGACCCTCATGTCCAAGGAGCTCAACCGCCAGGGAATACGCTTACGCCCGGCAACGCTCAACCTGAACTTTGCCGATACCTTTAAGTACACCAAGAGTGATGCCTACCAGCGCTTGATTATCGATGCGGTGCAGGGTAACCCGGCGCTGTTTACCCACCGCGATGAGGTGGAG
>JBPCXM010000129.1:0-6202 GCA_051008535.1 Pseudomonadales bacterium
CCGTACCAATATCTGCGCAAGTTGTTCACCGAACTGCCGCAGGCAGAAACCGTGGAGGAGATCGAAAGCTTGCTGCCGGGCAACGTCCAGATCCAATAGCAACCACGCGATTCGTTGAGCGCTTACAGATAAATAGCTATTAATATCTCAAATGCACTGATTCTTGGGATTCTACTATTTGAATTTAGACTAAGTGTAATTGTCAATTATTACGTCAATGTGGATCAGGTTCAAAACAATGCATCGAGATCCTTTACTAAAAAGAATCACTGACATTAAGTCAATTAAGGCATTTGTATTGCCCCTATTGCTGAGTGTATTGATTGTGACATGCGTCAGCATATATTTTGGAATATCGCCTCAAGCAGCCCTTAAACAAACTGCACGGGTTATCGGCTCAAGCGTTTCGAGCAAAATAAATGCAAGCGAGCTTAGTGAGGCCTTGCAGCTTGAAAAAAATTACCAATTGGGAAAGTTTGACCGCGATGTTATTCACCCGGAAGTATCATGGAGAGAGCTGGCTAGCAAAGAAAACCATCTCGTTTTTGGCTCATATTCTGGGCCGACTCGTACGTACCTCGAAGTACCTTTTATATTCGAGGAATATAATGTGAAGCATATAAAAGCTTTACGTGAACGCTACCAAATAGAGGAGCTCGCAAGCGGCGAAAGAACCGAGTATGAAGCGATGTTAAAGGTCGCGTCCTGGGTTGGCAACCTGTGGGACCACGGTATCGACACGCCATTGAATGGGCCGCAGAATTTCAAAGCTATCGATGCCATTGAGTCAGCAAAAAACGGAGCCAGGTACTGGTGCGAAATATCCGCTAGAAGCATGAGCCAAGTCGCAACTGCGCTGGGTTGGCCATCCAGAGTCATTACGCTATCCCGATCTGGCTATGAGTGGCAACACGCCGTTACCGAAGTTTGGTCTAATCAGTTTACTAAATGGTTTGTTATTGATACCGATTTTAATGTCATTTACGAATCCAATGGCATACCGTTGTCTGCCTTTGAACTCGTACATGAAGGTAAAATGTTACAGCGATTGGGGCGCTTAGCGATTAAAAATTTTACACCGCTAAAACCTTTCTTTGTACGGCGAGGAGGTAAAATGCGGGAGATGCAAGCCCTTGAGCAGCTGCGATTTTATAACTACGCGCACATGGATATGCGTAATGACTGGGCGTCAAGAAAGCTTAGCAGGGGCAGCCCTGTTGGTGGAGACAGGGCTACATACTTTACATCCAATGCGAAAATCTCTCCTATTCTCAATGCCTTTCGTAGAGCCTCCACTAAAAGGGATTTTGACTGGCCCGTCAATCTGGTAGAGATTCACTTGGTGGGCTTGAAGGTTGATGATAGCAAAGTTGTATTGGAAATAGACGCGAAGGCATATGGCCCTTACGCAAACTACATCCAAATTAGAATCGATAGAGGAACATGGCAAAATACGGATCCAGGATTAAGCTCTTACCAGCTAACAGATGGCATCCATAGCCTAGAGGCAAGGCTCGCGCTCATTAACGACACTGTGGGTCCTACAACGAATGTGACTTTTAGCACAAGGTTGGAGCCACAATCAATTTGATGCTGTAAACAACATCTAAACTATGACCTTATTCTGGTTGACCACATTGGATTTGCTATTTGCCCGAATTTTATTACGAATTTTCTCAATTTGAACGTTAACGTGTTTGTTTACTACCAATGACACAAATATTGTTATTAAGCTTCCAACTAAAAATACAGCTGCGCCCTCTACGCCAAGACCCCTGGTAGGTTCTCCAGGCAGCAACCACACAGCAAGACACGCACCTGAAAAGTGAAAAACATACACGGGGTAAGACAAATCACCCATTTTTTGGTCTATATGTTTTGGAATTGCCTTTATGCCATCATAATAAAGAATTACGATAACGCAGCCACTTAGAATGAGATTTAGGTAGGTTCCTAGTAAGTTAATTTTCCAATGTTGTTCCGGTAATAATAATCCACTCGCACAAGTGAAAACCAAGTTAGTTATATACATCGCGGTTATCAATGAAATGTGATTTGATGTAATTCTTCTGATTTCTTCCTTAAAGTAGTAAATCATCGCTCCCATCGAGAAAGGTAGCGATCCAGTTAGTATACTTCCATAGCCTATTCGTACACTGGATGAATTAATATTGTCAAAAAGAATGTAAATCACGCTTACAGAAAACCAGACTATTGTTAAATACTTATTTCTGGATATCCCTATTCCAATAAAGAAGTAAAAAAACAATTCTATAGTTAGCGCCCAAGTGGCAGGTGCGAGTCTGGTGGGGAAATTTACCGGATTAAAATCAGGGTAGATCATTGTCAAATTTGCTATCACTGCCACAATATCGTTAGGCAGTTGCATCTTTTTATGAAACTCCTGAGCAAAGTCTTGACCAACATAGTTCACGATCACTATGGTGAATATGACTAATACCCAATATATGGGGTAGAGTCTTAAAAACCTGTTTAACGCGTATTTCTGAAGACCAGACCATCGGTAGCCATATGTATTTTGCATAATGGTCGTCATTAAAAAGCCACTAAGTATAAAAAAGGTGTATACGGCAAAGGGGCCAATAGAAGGTAGCCCTAATATGTGGTACGCAACAACGTTAAATGCTAGCGCTAGCCTAAAGGTTCCGAACACGAGAAGTCCTGACAACCAAGCGAGCTATAAAATGAAATACCGATTTTTTTGATGGCACCAGATGTAACTTCAATGACACCTCTATCTTAGGTGTCATTTTGAAGTTTCACAGCAGACGATGAATTAGTTCTACTCAAATAAAATACATTAACGGCACATGCTAGAAAAAGTATTAGCCAATAAAGAATTTCGGCCCGAAATCGATTGATGAAGGTGCCGCTAACAATAAAGATCAATATCGATGATTCGATCGCGATTAGCAAAAAATATTCTTCAATTTTTTCATTTTCAGCTAGGTAATTTTTTGCCCTCTTTGATACACGGTAACAGCAAAGGAGCATACCTATAAAGAGTATAGGGCCCGGCCAACCAAGCTCGTATAAGGATTGGAACCACGATGAGTGGACTGATTTATTTTTATTACCGTATTTTACTGGATCAAGGTAGTATCTACTGACTCTATTGTAGCCGCGAACACCTAATCCCATTGGATAGTCTTCCATCATATCGAAGGTAGCTAACCAAAACTCCACGCGGTGTGAGCCGCTTTTTTCACCATCGTCATACTCCTGAATCGTTGACATCCTCTCCCAAAAGTAGCTATCACCCAAAGAAATAGCGCCGCTGGTACCAACAACAACAATAAGTACTGCCATAAATCTTTGCTTTGGTCTTTGATGTCGACTGAGCAGCATGCTAAATACAAACAGCGAAGCGCCCACCACAATACCAAGAAAAGCGCCACGACTGTTTAACAATACTATTGCATTGATTATGAGCACCGCACACACCGCCGAAACAGCTTTAATATACTTGTTTCCCAACCATGCATAATAGACAAGTAGCGCCACCGCGGGGGCAATTGCGGCCGCCAAACCGTTAGAATCTGGAGCGTCTACGGTGCCTATCCCCTCCAGTCTCAAACCCCTGCTGCGCCCAATACCAAATGCGACATATCCAACATAGGTCGCTCCAATAATGTAAGCCCATAGGGCGAATCGAAGTTTCTTTTCTGTGATAATGAGCTTATAGGCAACGCCAATTACGATTGCTAGCTTTGCAAACTCAATAGTCGATTGCTTGTGGCTAGCGGAATCTACCGCAAAAATAAACATGAACAGGTACATAAACAATATACCTATTACCCACTTTGATATGGGTTGATCTATTAACTTTGGAGCAGGCGAGGTTGCCTTGCGGCGCCAGTAGAGCGAAAAACACAAGGTGGCCGCCGCCAAAAACGAATAGGCTAAAGCGGGAATTTGAGACCCCCACCAACGGTCGCCAGGATTCATAAAATATATCATCTGGTAGAGATAAAAGGCCCAGGCACCATCGACAATAAGGGCAGCGCTAATCCCCCCGATAAATATTATTACGAAAAAAATGGTGATAAATGCCAAGTTAAATGCTATCCGTTTTCAATGTGGTACTAAAAAGTTTGGCCGATATTACTTCAATTTCTATCGATCATCGTGCTAATTAACATCCTTCAAACCCGCAGAAACAAACTTCGTGAGCGCTTTACATCAACCCAGTTTGCTAACCAGCTACCAAGTATATGCAACCATACGAGAACCTGCCGGAAGACTGACCTTGGTGGCGTTTCTCTCTATAAAATCCGTGACTTCTCCGGTCATTCTAAGCGGGTTTCGCCATTCGACTTGCTCGCCAACAATTAGTCCATGGGGGTTCTGGTCGAAGACGGCCTGCACTGATTCGACAGAGCTAATCGCCGGCCTGCCGCTTCGCGGATCCGTAGCTCCTTCAACACCGCCGAGTATATCTGCGACAATAATCTTGCTAATCGCTATATCGTGCCGGCCAAAATAATATAAAGTTTTGGCGAAATTCGTGGTTAATACGATCGGCGCTTCATCAACCATTGGTTGAAGTTGCGACTGCACTTGTTCCCAATTCGACAGCTTCGTTCCGAAGTAGTAGCTTTGACCCCGCATAATATTAACTGTTCTTGAGAACGAGTTGCTGCTCACCAGCATGATTACAACAATGGCAGAGATGCTTACGGATCGAAATAGAAATTCAAAAGAATTTGTCGCCTTGAGATTCGGAGAGTGCGCGCTCAATCTGTTCGCAATTTCTGTCAGGAATTGACCTAAGTATGGAGCTATCGCTGCGATGGCAATACCCCAAATTACAAAGAGAAAAGGCAGGCTGTAATACACATAGCGTTCGGCTTTTGCGCCAGCTAGCGAATGCAGACTAATGGCTACTACGAAAAGAGATGCGCAGAATATTGTTAGCCTTGGTTTTTGGTAAGCCGCAATGAGCAACAATAATGGGAATAGCGACCAAAGTACCGGGTATTCCGACAAGAATAATTTGTGATAGTACCTAATGTCGCTCGCTTGCTTGGCGAAGTGTTGTGCATTGAATTTTTGCAGATAAACACTAACCAAATCCGAATTCAATTTCAAAAAGATTAATGCTAATAGTATTGCGACAGCGGTCAATGACAGTAGTAACCAACGTCGGTACTTTCTAGCTAAAATAAACTCGCGATATTGTGTAATTGAGTCAACGAATACGGCCGTTCCCAATCCAACCAATCCAATCAGCGTTGTGAATTGTAAAGGAATTGCTAGGGCGAAACACAATATGCTGGCAGCGACTAAAACCAGTTTTTTCGATATCGCATGATGATCAGTTAACAGAGAGTAAACAGCAATGGTACCCAGCAGGAACACCGTGCCATGCAAAGTGTACATCCGACAATATAAAGAAAGCTCAATTGCGTGAGGTGCTGTACAAAATAGCCCGGCGGCAATCCACGCCGCCAAGCGGCCTGCAGATCTTCGAACCCAAATAAATAAAATTAATGCCCATAAGACACCGAAAATAAGGACCGGGATGCGTGCAACAACAAGACTATCGCCGAAGATGCTAAAAAGTTCACCTATCATCATGGTAAACAACGCTGCCCGGTCATAGGAGCCATCCGCTATGCGTAACGAACCTTCCATAGCCCACGACTGAGCAGCAAGAATATGAAACATTTCGTCACCGACTGGCAGGTGAGCAACCCCCACTCCCACTAGTCTTACAACGGTCGCCAACAGAATCAGGAGCCCCAAATCAATCACTAGAGTCTTATCCAACTTTTGAAATTCCGCCATTGACGTGCTCCTGCCTGTTTGAATTTTTGCAGTATATTGGCCAGTCTCTATATTGCTAATACTGTTTTGCGCTAATTCAGATTGTGTACTGGACGTAGTTCGAGTGCCACGTATCTCCCCTCCTGATAACAAACTCTCTCTGCGGGGTATGATGGTGTCGCAATGCTGTGTCAGCTTCTACTGGCTGGTCTATACCGAGAGCCAAAATGACTAGTTGGCTGTGAAGATTGTTCGAAGTTGTACTGATCACGGCTTGAGTGGGCCTGCGGCGACTATTTTGGCTATTGGTAAAATCCGAAACTTCTTTTCCCAAGCTAATTGAAAATCTCCTTAATCATATATTCCTTATTCTCTTTTGAATGCGTGAAGATCACTGTCTCCCCCACTAGTC
>JBPCXM010000130.1:0-3203 GCA_051008535.1 Pseudomonadales bacterium
CATTTGCGAGATCGGATCTGCGATCGTTGCAACAAGCTGTTCCAGAATCTGGTCGCCGTTGACGATATCGTAGGCGGCGGCAAGGCGGCGCGCCAGTGCCATATTATCGCGGATCAGGGCCTCAACGCGCGGTGCATCATCAGCGGAGTCGTCCAGTGTGATATTGGGAAGCTTGTGGTAGTGCACGCGCAAATAAGTCGCGGTTGAATCAACAGCGTTCAGTAGTTTGATGCGTTGCACGCCTTGCACGATCACCTGCGCGCCGTCATCTCTGCGCTCGACGCGCTTAATGCGCACCAGGCACGCAATCTCGTGCAAGTCCTCAAGGGCGGGGTTTTGCTGTTGCGGGTCGCGTTGCGCCGCTGCGATCAGATATTGATCACCATCCGCCGCCACCTGCACCGCCGCCAGCGAAGCCGAGCGACCAACTGCCAGCACCGACACCAGATCGGGATATACCACCGTGTTTTTTAGTGGCAACACAGGCAACGCTTCTTCTACTTCGGCGCCGGTTTTGCTCACAATTAAATCATTCATGCCTTACAGATGGGGTGTGAACTCGCTAGTTTCAAATCCTGTATGCAAAAAAAACCGAATTGGGCAAGGAAATGCCCGTACAAATCATGGAGCTCCAGTCGCTTTTGCATTGTACAGTTTGTTAACAGATACCGGCTTCCGGTGTACACTGGTCATCCATAAGCGAAGGGCAGGGTGGTATAGCGCAACGTTTTGCTATCGATTCGCTGAACATACACAACACCCCAGCAACAGGGCAGCATAATCACAGCAAGCGAAACGTCCAGCAGGGCGCTGGCTCCCGGCATTGCTTGGCGGCGTATTGGCATTGCTAAGCGTTGCCGCCTGGCATGTTCTCGGCAACCAGCAACGTGCCCAATTACAAATAGCCACGAACGAAGAAATAAATACTGTGGACACGCTCATCAAGCAAGTTCTTGTAGGAGCAGTGGAAGAAAGCCAAAATCCGGTTTCGGAAGCACGTGGCACTGGGTGTGAAAGCGGAGCGTGCGCGCAAGGCTACCGCTATCGGCCGTAAGGCTTGGTGGAACGTTGGGGCCTCGCATATGCATGCGGCCGTCACCAACCGGCGATTGGCGCAATGGGGTCTCCTGAGCCTTCTCGGTCAACTTCAGGTTTGGCAGCGGCTTTCATGAACCGCTGTATACGGCCCCTACGCACAGTGGTGTGGGCGGACGGCGGGGATAAGCCCGCCTCCAACCCGATTAGCTGGCATCGATTTGAGTTAAATCAAACGGACTTGGGCCTATTTAGCGTATTGTTGATCATTTGCGCTACTGCTGAATCTGTTGATATGTATCAATACCTCAGGCTCGCTCCATTGCTGGATTATGGGCACGCCGCCATCAGCCGGTTAATTGCGGCACGAGGGAGAAATGCCCGGTGAGGATTCAATAATTAAAGTCAGGCGTTTCTATGGAAAAACTAAATTTTCAGGATACGGCTTTTCTCCGTCTTGAAGCGCCGCAACGGCCGTTTCACGTTGCTGGATTGATGGTATTGTCATTACCTAAAAATGCGCCTCCCGGGTTTGTGCGCGACCTCGCGGAAACAATGGGCCGCATGCCCGAGGTCTGGCCCATATTCCACAAAAAACTGAATCAACCCGACCCTACCAAGGCCCAGGGCTGGGTTGAGGCCAAAGACTACGATCCCGTCTACCATATTCATCACTACGCCCTGCCGCCCGTCGGCCGGATGGAAGATCTGCTGCGCATTGTGTCGCGCGTGCACGAACGGATGCTTGACCGCAGCAGACCGCTGTGGGAGTTTCATTTGATCGAGGGGCTGGGAAGGCATTCCTTTGCGCTCTACTGTAAGGTGCACCACGCGTTGATTGACGGTGTCGGCGCGCTGCGTATGGTTGATACGTTTTTTAGCACATCACCGAAAGAAAGAATCGACATCGAAACCGTGGAGCAACAAGCTAAGGAACACCACCATCACAAAAACCTGTTTGAGCAAGTCAGTGATGCGGCCGCAGGCTTGCTGGCGCAGGGACGCGCGCTGCCGGAGTTATCATCCATGTTACTGTCGATGGGATGGCGCGGGTGGCAGGAAGGCGCTTCCGCTCCACCACTGCCGTATACAGCCCCGCACGCAATATTTAACAAGGAAGTTACCCAGCAGCGCAGCATCATTACGATTGAGCTGCCACTTAAAAAGGTCAGAGCGATAGGCGCCACTTGCGGTGGCACAATCAACGATGCACTGATTGCCATCTGCGGTGGCGCGATCAGAAGTTACCTACTGGAGCAGAACGCATTGCCAGCCAAATCGCTGATGGCGGGTATTCCGGTCTCGGTCAAACCCAAAGGCGGCCACGAAGGCAATCAGTTAAGCACTATCGTCTGCCCGTTTGGCACAGAGCTGGACGATCCCCGCGCCAGACTGGAGCGGATAGTCCATATCACCCGGCAGGCGAAGGACGACTTGCGCAATCTGACCAGCACCGCCAGCCTAGATTACATGAACCTTATGCTGATTCCGACCATGGTACTGACACTGGCTGGCGCCGCGACCAGCATACCACCTGGGTACAACGTGATAACGTCCAACGTGCCGGGGCCGCGCCGGCGGCTGTACCTGAACGGAGCGAAACTTGAAGCCATTTATCCTTTGTCTTTGGTGACCGATGCGGTGGGCTTGAATATCACCATCGTCAGCTATATGAGCAAGATTTGTGTGGGCATAACATCGTGCCCAAGTTTTCTGCCGAACATCGATTCACTGGCAAGCCATATTAAATCGGCATACCGTGAACTTGCGGAGAGTATGCCTGCGGAGGGCGTTTAGGGCATGTTAGGTGAGTAGGACAAAATGGGGGCAAGCCATGTCGCTGGCACGTATTCTTAGCTAACCAACTGATAGAGCGAGAATTTCCTCACCTTAGTCAAATGCTCAAATTAGCCAAATCGATCAGGATTCACACGAGAGTTCGCAGATAGAGCATCTAGCCACGGTCGTTATCATCATAATTCCTAGTGGCGGCGGGCATTTCGCCTCCGATTTGTCCTACTCTCGTTTACCTTCGGATTAGATCGCTATCGAGCACGGCTATTCGCTGCGCCGATCCGTGAGAGAGCCATGAAATACCAGGTAGGAAGTTCAAAAAGCTGAGGTACAAGCAAAAACAAGACGTTACGGCTATACATCGTGTCTGCTTT
>JBPCXM010000131.1:0-2521 GCA_051008535.1 Pseudomonadales bacterium
CCGCTTGAGGCGGCCGCCTTATTCGCCAGTTCGCGCTTTATCAAGAATTTACCCCAAGGTGATGGCCATCCGGTAATGGTTTTGCCGCCGTACATGGCAAGCGATACCATCACAACTCAGCTACGACGTGCCATCGAAAGCTGGGGCTATGAAACCTACGGCTGGGGCCTGGGTGCCAATTTGGCGCATACTGAACTGAATACCATGGAGGGAGCCGTGCGCGAACGGCATAAGGCCTTGTTGCAGGTCGAGCAGCGGCTTGACAAAATTTACCAGTCCAGCGGCCAGCGCAAAGTCAGTCTCGTAGGCTGGAGCCTGGGGGGTATGCACGCGTGCGAATTGGCGCGGCGTAATCCGGATAAGGTCCGGCAGATCATGACGCTTGGTAGCCCATTGGGCGATCCGCGCGGCACGGCGATATTTGCTATCACGGCGCGTATCACCGGCAATGAACCGAGTGATGCTGAAATTGCCCGCTGGGTTGGTGATCTCAAGGAGCCGTTACGCGGTGTGCCCGCCACCAGTATTTACAGTGAAAGCGACGGGGTGGTCGTACCGTACATTGCCAAGCTGGCTCGTGGGCCACAAGCGCAAAATATCTGCGTAAAGAGTAGCCACGTCGGAATGGCCTTTAATCGCCGTGTGTTTTTTATCATCGCCGATCGGCTGGCCGTGCCCGAGAAGGAATGGGTGCCATTTCGCGTGGCGCGTTGGAAGAAATGGCTGGTTTCTTAAGGCCTGTTAAGTAGGCAATCGTAAAAATAACAGTAATGTCACTGTACCCCGCATTTTGATTTGGTAGAATCTCGCGCTCCATAGCTTATGCAACTGCAGCCAATGTCATGGCTGGAGCCCTCGTGTTTTTCATTTTTTCATGACCGGCCTTCGCGACAAGGAGAACTGCGTGCAACAACTTGACCCACAACACGTGAAATTCATTTATCAGGAAACATCGACCACGCCCATGCATATGGCCGGCTTCGGTATTTTCGATCAGTCCACGGTACCGGGCGGTCGTCTTGGCCACAAAAACATCATCAACTTTTTCGAAGAACGACTGCACCTCGCGCCGCGCATGCGGCAGCGTCTGGTGCAGGTGCCGCTGGATCTCGACCGACCATACTGGATCAACGATCCTAATTTTGATATCGAATTTCATATTCGCCATATCGCCTTGCCGCACCCTGGCGACTGGCGCCAGCTGTGTATTTTGATTTCACGTATTAATTCGCGACCGCTGGCGATGGAGCGACCGCCCTGGGAGGTCTATATCATCGAAGGGCTGGACAATGTGGAGGGGGTGCCAAAAGGCAGCTTCGTACTGTATATAAAGATTCACCAGGCGTGCACGGAAGGGTGGAATGGTCATGCCATGTTGGCGGCCTTGCTCGACACCGCGCCCGACGCAGTCATTGCGCCGGCACGCGAAACCTGGGCGGCAGAGCGCGAGCCCAGTAATTTGGAATTGCTATTGCGCTCCATGCCTAATCGGGTTAGCGGGCCGTATCGACAGGTTTCCCGCTTGTCGAAGAAGCTGCCGCGTGTAGGTACAGGCTTGCGCGATATGCTAAATAGTGACGTTGATACCGGCGCCAAGTTCAACGTGCCCGATACACGCTTTAATCGCACGCCCAGTGCGCATCGGGTTTTTGAAGCAACCCGAGTGCCATTGCAGGATTTGCAAACGATCAAACGCGCTGTGAATGGCGCTACTATTAACGATGTTGTCATCACCATTGTTGGTGGTGCTATGCGTCGTTATTTGCAACGGCATGGCGAATTGCCGGAGCAATCGCTTGGCGTGACCGTGCCGGTGCATATTGCCGACGAAAACAGCAATGAAGGCAGTCGCACGGTTGACATGTTAGTCGACATGCACACTGACTTATTCGACCCAATGGAATGTTTGCAGGCCGTGCATCACAGCGCAGTCAACGCCAAGAAGTTGGCCGCCAAATTCGATGTCGGCGATTTCGTCAAGGGTGAATTTTCTAATATGCTCACCCCGGCCATGACTAAAAGCCTAAATCGCTGGACCGGTCGCTTGCATTTGGCGGACAAGGTCGGGGCGGTGGGCGCAAATACCATGATCGTCAATCAAGCGGGCCCTGACGCCCCCTTGTACCATACCGGCGCGCGTATGTTGAATTATTACGGTATTCCCGCGTTGACCAATATGCTTGGTCTGGCGCATATGGTTTTGAGTTACGCCGGCAATGTGACGATTACGGCGTATGCATGTCGCGACATGCTGCCTGATCCGGAGTTTTATATCGAGTGTATTCGCGCTGAATATAATGACTGCTTGCAGGCCGCCGGTAAATCCGTGAACGGGCAGAAACAAACGCTGCGCAAAAAAGCCCGCCAAACGCGCAGTAAAATACAGCCTAAAACGCCCACGGCGGCGAAAAAAGCGAAAGCGGTTGCGTAGATTTTCTTAACATTCTCGTGCGATCGCCATCACCTGCTGGCGTAACCACTGATGATCCTGGTTGTGCTGCAGTAACGGCCCCCACGCCAT
>JBPCXM010000132.1:0-5491 GCA_051008535.1 Pseudomonadales bacterium
CGCGCGGTGAACGGTGCGCACGCGGGACGGTTTATGACAGATCTTTGTCAGCTAATGGCGGATATTCGGCGGCAGCTTTTGTAGAAATTTGGCGGGATGAACCCAGCAAAGAGTTCCGGGACTCGCCATAAATACGTCCATGTAGGCTCATCGCCAGCTTCCCTGCTGGCGATGGTCCCTGAACTCTTCACTCGATTCATCCCTTATCGGCAAGTCCGGAATGTACTCGGGATCTAATTCTCGCAACTCCATAATATTGATCGACGGGTAGTAAGCATCGCGCAACCCGTGTATTAGCTTTAATGTTCGGAATGCGTCAAACCAGTCGTGCATATGCTTTAGAAAACCTTCCAAAGTTTTGCTGTGCGTAATTGCGTGTTGGATACCGCTCTCGATATCCAGCGATTGCAGTACATGAAGCAATTTTTCGTTTTCAATTGCTTCAGAAATTGCTGGATTTGCCTGCTGCCAGATATCGGGTAACGCATGCAAAAATTGTCGCAAGAGCTCGAAGACTTTGGGGTGATAGAAAACATAGTCGTGCTCAGGATTTTCAAGCTCCATGATTTGACTTAGGGCCGCGCCGGTGCCGAACGGGGTTCTATTCGAAATGCGTGCGGACACTTTAATAACAGGTTCGTTCAAAGATACGATTGCGCCGGTCTTGCGCAGTTTGTTAAGAATATAAAAATCTTCCCCGGCGCTGCGCTTGGGAAATCCACGAACTTTTGCGTAATGCTCAGCATGTATTGCGAGCGTGCTGCCCACTGTTTGGAAGGCATATGGCGAGCCGGCCCATTGCAGGGCGCTGGTGTAGTAGCGCAGGCTGTAGTCGTATAGGTCGATGGCGAGTGCTTGTTTGGGATCTGAAGGGCGACTGTGCTGGTACGAGAATATAAATGCCGCCGCTTGCGAAACGTTTGCGGTCGCGTTGAAGTAATCGAGAGGTAGTACGACGTCGGCGTCGGTGGTAAAAATCCATGGCTTGGCGATCTTTCCAGCGTAGTAGAGTTGGCAAGCAATATCGGCGCCGATCTTGCGCGCGAGGCCGACACCTTGCTGTGCGGGTAGCTGCCGGCCAGCTGTGTAGGCGTCTACGCAGAGCAGATGCGACTGTTTGCCGCTGTTTAAAAGTGTTAGAGATTCGTCTTTGCTTTCCCATAAGTCAGTGTAGGAGGTTCGTATAAACTTGTGTAGCGCGAGATTATTGGTGTTGGTTTTTTCGGAGGTTGCCTCGTTAATGACGACAATCACTAAGCTAGACGCTTCGTCAAATACTTGCCGGTTTTGCAGCAGAAAATCTTCCGACTCTTCGCAACAGGGAACAACGCAGGCATAATCGTAGCTGTAAGGAAAATCGCCGAACTGCTGCGAGTGCGGTTCGGCATAGTTGCTGAGGTAATTGGCAAGCGCCATACGCTACTCAGTGAAGTGCTGCGCGCAACGGCAGATCAGGTACGATGGCGGCTTCGGCATCGAGCAGTTCATCTAGTCGTGCTTTCACCATATCGATGGGTAGATACTTCTCGGCCAGGTCAACGAACAAGTCCTTATGCCGTTGTTCGGAGCGGGTTATCGATTGGTAGAATGTTTTCAATTGTCCGTTTGGTAATGCACTGGCGATCAAACCGAAACGCTCTGCGCCGCGGGCTTCGATAATGCCGGCGGTTAACAGACGGTCGAGCAAGAAGGCGTCTTTGCCGTGGCGTATGTGTTGGCGCATGCGCACGACATAGGCGTCTTTTTGGTCTGCGTGTAGTTGCAAACCGCGCGCATAAATAAGTTTGACCACTTCGCGATAGTGGGTCAGTTCTTCAACGGCCAGATCTGTCATGGCGAGTATCAAATCAGCTCTGTCGGGGTAATGCGACACCATGCTCATGGCCATGCCGGAGGCTTTCTTCTCGGCGGCGGCATGGTCTTGCAGAAAAGTATCGAAATCCGCTAGTACGGTGTCAGTCCATACCGCGGGCGTCGCGTAACGCAGGTTTGTCATTCTAAGTTCTCGGTAATCAGTGTTCTGTAACGTATAAGGTGTACATTCAGAGCCACCCAATTTATTCTCTGCAAGGCGCAGTTTGCAGGGAATGTAGGCCACCTTTACAAGAACTGCAACGCCGCAGAGGGCAAATTGGGTGGCTCCCTGCGGGCGAGCCGCCAAGGGGTCATCAGCGTTGTCGCCTAAAAGCGCCTACTCCTGGTGCGCTTTCTTGACGTAGGCCCACTATGCCCGCAAAAATGCGCCTAGCTGCTGACCCCTTGGCGACTCGCTGAGTTTACACCTTATACGATACTGGACACTTGCGGTCGCAAAACGCCGGATTTTATTTACCAGCCTGTTTATAATAGCGCGCACTCTTTACGTATTCAGGTCGAAAATATGGTAATCAAACCCAAGGTTCGAGGTTTTTTGTGCGTGACGACACATCCGGCGGGATGTGAGGCGAATGTGAAACAACAAATTGAGTATGTCAAGGCGCAAGGCCCGGTAGCGAATGGTCCCAAGCGCGTGCTGGTATTGGGCGCGTCGACCGGCTATGGATTGGCTTCACGAATTACCGCGGCGTTTGGCAGTGGTGCGGCCACACTGGGAGTGTTTTTCGAAAAGCCGGGCACTGAGAGAAAACCGGGTACGGCGGGTTGGTACAATTCGGCTGCAGTGCACAAATTCGCCCAGGCCGAAGGTTTGTACGCGAAGAGTATAAATGGCGATGCGTTTAGCGACGCGCTGAAACAACAGACTATCGATGTGATCAGGGAAGATATGGGCCAAGTCGATTTGGTGGTTTACAGCCTGGCAGCGCCGCGTCGGCAGCATCCTAAAACCGGCATTGTGCATACATCTACCCTTAAGCCCATTGGCAAGGCGGTGACCCAACGAGCTATTAATACCGATAAGGAGTTCGTCGAAGACGTGACCGTCGAACCTGCCACTCAAGAGGAGATCGACAACACCGTCGCGGTGATGGGCGGTGAGGATTGGCAAATGTGGATCGACGCTTTGTCGGCCGCCGACGTATTGGCCGACGGCGTGAAGACCACCGCTTATACCTATATTGGCGAAAAAGTCACCTGGGATATCTATTGGCATGGCACCATTGGTGCGGCAAAACAAGACCTCGACAAACGCGTGCTCGATATTCGCGCCCAATTGGCGGCGAACAACGGCGACGCGCGCGTGTCGGTGTTGAAGGCCGTAGTCACCCAGGCTAGCAGCGCTATTCCGGTCATGCCCTTGTACCTCGCAATGTTGTTTAAAATCATGAAGGCAGAAGGTACACATGAAGGTTGCATCGAGCAAATCTACGGTTTATTCAAAGACAGTTTGTACGGTGATCAACCCGTGCTAGACGACGAGGGCCGCCTGCGCGCCGATAGCAAGGAGATACGCCCCGAGGTGCAATCCAAAATCGAACAGTTGTGGGCAGAGGTCAATACCGAGAACCTCAATACCTTGACCGACTTAAAAGGATATAAGCATGAGTTTTTGCGTTTGTTCGGTTTTGAAATCGACGGTGTCGATTACGATGCCGACGTTAATCCTGAAGTCGCGATCACGCCACTCTTGTAGGATGATCACCTGGCAGGAGCGCTAACCGTGCAAGACTTACCCACCGGCGAATTCAAACAGCTTAGCCCCCACGTTGGCCGCGTCATAGCGCCCAACCCGGGCCCAATGACCGGGGCAGGCACAAACACCTATATTGTTGGTGAGGATTTACAGGAGGGCCCCGTTGCCATTGTTGACCCTGGGCCGGCGATTGATGCGCATATCGACACCCTGATGCGCGAGTTTGGTGAGCGCGTCGACAGCATTGTGGTGACCCATACCCATCCAGACCACTCGCCTGCCGCCAAAAGACTCGCAGAATTGAGCGCCACCAAGGTATACGGGTCCACGGCGCCGGCCGACGCGATGTATCAAGACCAGAGCTTTAACGCAGATCATGAAGTCAGCGACGACGAGCTGCTGCAGCTGGCAGGCGTGAATATTCGCGCGGTGCATACCCCCGGCCACGTGAGTAATCATTACTGTTATCTGGTTGAAGAAGACGGCGTGTTGTTAACTGGTGATCACCTAATGAACGGTTCCACTGTGGTGATTATTCCACCGGCGGGGGTGATGAAAGACTATATTGAGTCTTTGCAAAAACTGAAAAACTACCCCCTTAAGAGCTTGGGCCCAGGCCACGGTGACCTAATGTCAGAGCCGCTTGCAGTTGTCGACGGGATTGTTCAGCACCGCCTGCGGCGTGAGCAAAAAGTCATTGATAAGCTGTCTTTGCTTGGCGCTGTCACTCTAGAAAAACTGACGCCCGTGGTTTACGACGATGTCAATGAGAGCCTTCATTTTATGGCATCACTGTCGCTGTCCGCACATTTGATCAAACTAGAAGCCGAAGGGCGAGCGCGGCAGCAGGATACGCACTGGCAGATGTGCTGAACCATTCATACAACTGGTACTAGATAGTGGAACAAAAAACCTTACCGCAAATTGTACAGCGCGCGGCGCAACAATTCGGTACCAATACGGCGATCGAAGACGGCGATTTGAGCTTTACCTATTCAGAACTGGAAGCGGCGCGGTTGCAAGCGGCGCGTGCTTTTCTGGCGCTGGGCATAGGCAAGGGTGACCGCGTTGCGATTTGGGCGCCGAACATGCACGAGTGGATTGTCGCCTGCATTGGCTTCCAGTCAATTGGCGCCGTGCTGGTGCCGCTCAACACACGTTTAAAAGGCGCGGAAGCGGCTTTTATCCTGCAAAAAAGCGGCGCGCGCCTGTTGCTAACAGTGGGAGATTTTCTCGGTGTAAACTATCCTGAATTGCTTAATAACGAAGACCTACCGGCACTGGAGCGAACCATCATGTTTCGCGGCGAGGCTGAGGGCGCTATCGCCTGGGCCGATTTTCTGGTGTTGGGTAACGACGTCTCTACGGCGCAGGCAGAGGCCTGTGCTGCGGCAGTGACACCCAATGACACGCTGGACTTGATGTTTACATCTGGCACCACCGGCAAACCGAAGGGGGTGGTCACCAGCCATGGACAAAACATCAGAGTATTCGAAACCTGGTCGGAAGTGGTAGGGTTGGCGGAGAAGGATAACTATCTTGTGATCAATCCGTTCTTTCATTCCTTCGGCTATAAAGCGGGTTGGCTAGCATCCATTATTCGCGGCGCAAAGATTTTGCCGGTGCAGGTGTTTGACCTAGATAGCGTGCTGGAGCACATAGAAAAAGACCGGGTCAGCGTATTGCCAGGCGCGCCGACAATCTATCAATCATTGCTTGCGCATCCACGGCGGGGTAACTATGACACCTCCAGTTTGCGATTGGCGGTTACCGGAGCGGCGGCTGTGCCCGTGGAACTGGTCACGCGCATGCGCACCGAATTGGGGTTTGATACCGTACTCACGGCGTATGGACTGACCGAAACCTGTGGTGTGGTCAGCATTTGCCGCGAGGAAGATGGCGCCGAAATTATTGCCACTA
>JBPCXM010000133.1:0-6487 GCA_051008535.1 Pseudomonadales bacterium
GCTCTGTGTTCTGCACCGTTGTTTTTCCATAAGGGGATTCAATCTGGTACTGACTAAATACGCCGTTGTTGATCACTTCATTGGCAATGGTATAGCGTTCGTCCGCAAGGATTTCCTTGGTCAAAACGTCGGCGGCATTGAGGATGAAGGGCAGTTGTTCAAATTCCGGTTCGATTGTAAACGCTGGGTTGGCGGCCAGCAGCAGCGTGCACACGATTAGAGCGAGAGATAGTTTGCGCATCGTTCGGCTCCTTGACTGCTGTTAGAATATCTCCGTTAATCTGCTATTGCAAACTGCAACGAAACTTCGTAACTTGTTGACCTCGATACACTAACGAAAAGACGCAGTGGTATGTAAACCCTTATGTGTCCCGAGTTCCATTGGAGCACGTCAGTTCTATGAACCATTCGATACCCCGCTTTTAACAGTGTAAGGTGATAAATTCACAGTAATCAGCCTGAGCAATCAGTACAAGCGCTAGCGATTATTGCTGTATGCTTAACACTTCAACTCCTTTGGGCGAACATCACAAGAGGAAGTTAAACATGTATCGCACGATGGCAATTCGTAATCTTATCAATCGCTCCCGCACCTCAGTAATACTCGGCGCTGCAACCATGGTGTGGTTAATCGCCATACCTGCACTCGCCGCAATCACTGCCGACAACCAGATGAACTAGATGGGCATGGGGATGGGTCTGCTGGGTGGTCTGGCGCTGTTTTTGTTTGGCATGGAACAAATGGCTGTGAATCTCACAAGTAAGCGCAGCCTCGCAGCGTTATTGTTGGTCAAACAACCGATTTCTTTCTGCCAGTTTATCTATGGCGAAGTGCCACTGCGGCTAGGTCTGTTCGTAGCTAGGCATTTTATGGTTTCTTTTCGTTTTCTAGTGCCTTATTGGTAATCTCGTAATAGAGATCTATGACACGGGCTGCCAGATCTTGGTATTCAGGATGCCGATCCACAATTGGCATAACCGTGTTCGCATCCGCAAAAACACGTTTGAGAAATTCGATCTCGATATCGCTGAGCAACTCGCCTCGATCAACTCTTTCTTTTAAGTCAAGCGCGCGAGGCAGCCTATATTTATGCAGCCGCTCCATAACAACGGCAATAGTCCCATCATCTTCGTCTGAATTAGTCATATCCACCTCCTGAAATGGCTATGGTTAGCACGCAATCATGTAAATTTCAAATCGTATTCATTAGCTCTAGGGAGACTCTGAACAAATTAAAAGCCCGTCCATCTTCAATATGCAGCCATTAGGGTACCTCAAAAATAAGGACTCGGAAAACACACTGCCTGGATTTTTGGGGATGCATGTCGCCAATCGATTTTAAATGATATGCTCTGCGGTCACCATGATACGTCTACTCATACTCATTAGCTGCTTGCTGTTACCGTACTCGCCCGTGATCGCCCAACAGGGATCGTTACCGGAATTCGGTGAAGGGAATGCCGTATCCCTGGGCCAGGAGTACTATTTGGGACGCGCCTGGCTAATGTCTTTCAGGCGCCAGGCACCGATATTGAATGACCCCCTGATTCAGGACTTTGTGGAAAATATCACCTATCGCTTGGCGGAAACCAGCCAGCTGCGGGAGCGTCGCCTCGAAATCGTTCTGGTAGAAAACAAGAGCATCAATGCCTTCGCTGTGCCGGGAGGCATAGTGGGTGTTCACAACGGACTGATACTCCAGGCCGAAACCGAGGCGCAGTTTGCCTCAGTGCTAGCGCACGAACTCGCACACTTAAGCCAGCGACACTTCTCTCGCGGCCTGGAGAATCGGAAAAGATCGACCGCTGCCAATTTGGCCGGTTTGCTCAGTGGCCTGGTGCTGATTGCCGCTGGCTCAAGTGATGCCGGGATGGCGGCCGTCATGGGTGGCCAGGCGGCGGCTATGGATAGCCAGCTCCGTTACAGCCGCAAGCATGAGCAGGAAGCAGACCGTATAGGGATGCAGAATCAGGTGGCAGCCGGGCTTGACCCCGGTGGTGCGGCAGGTATGTTTACGGTGATGCAACGCGAATCGCGCAAATACGGTGCTCGCCCTCCTGAATTTCTGCTCACCCACCCGCTGACTGAGTCGCGAATAGCCGATGCGCGCAACCGCGCACGTACCTACCCGAAGAAAATTCACGAAGACAACCCTGAGTTTCAACTGATGCGCAGCCGGGTGAAACTCAGTTTTATCGAAGACAGCGGTGAAGCAGTTGCCTACTTTAGACAGCAGCGTGCAGAGGGGGACAAACATGCCGTCGCGGCTCAGTATGGATTGATTCTGGCCCTAACAAAAAACGGTGACTATGCTGAGGCCAGGTCAATGCTGCGACCGATGCGAGAATTCTCTCCCTCTAACATGGTCTACGGAATCGCTGATGCCGATCTAGATATAGAAGAAGAAAGATACGATACGGCAATCGCGAGACTGGAAAAAGGGCTGCGACTGGTTCCCGACAACCACCCGATTACCATGTACCTTGCCAAGGCATATTTCAGGGCGGGGTACTACGGTAAGGCCGACACGCTGCTGTCTAAGCACTCTCGCAAACATCCCAGTGACGCACACCTGTGGTACGTGCTCGCCGAAGTTCAGGGTAAAGCCCGGAACATACTGGGTGTACACCAGTCCCGGGCAGAGTATTTTGCCCTCAATGGCGCACTAGCAAAAGCCATCGAGCAATTGAACCTGGCATTACGGCTGGCCAGTGATAACGCCACGCAAGAGCGAATTCATACCCGCATTGATTATTTTCGAAATATTGCAGCCGCATTGAAGCAATTGTAAGGGCACCTCTAAAAATTAGCCTTCTGGTGGTGTCGGGTTGGCAGAGTTGCCCATGCCCACTAGATGCTGTTTAGAATTGACAACATTGTTAGAGTTCGTACTCGGGAAAGATAAGCACGTTGAAAAGTCGCGCAATGCCGAGTGAGTGCGACGAGTCTTGTTGTGTGGGAGCGCCCTGCGGACTTGAGCTTGTTCGTCTTATTCGGTGTCGAAATGCGACTCTTGCGGAATCACCTTACGACGCCAATCGGAGATCGAATCATGACAATGACAGCTTCTCGGGCCCTCCCTTACTTGTTGCTGGCAGCCGGGTTCGTGGTCTTCTCCACGGCCTTTGCACAGCAAAGCCCTGCCGAAGCCCAAGAGGTGGATTGGTTGCAGCTCGGTATGGGACTGTTTGGCGGTCTGGCGCTCTTTCTCGGGGGGCTGGACGTCCTCTCCGAAGGGCTGAAGAAGGCGGCGGGAAACACGCTTCGAACGATCTTGCAGAAGCTGACGGTTAATCGCTTCATGGGAGCGATTACCGGCGCATTTGTAACGGCGGTGCTCAATTCCTCGTCAGTCACCACCGTGCTCGTGGTCGGCTTTGTAACTGCTAACGTTATGACACTTGCACAGTCGGTCGGCGTGATCATGGGGGCAAACATCGGCAGCACCATGACCGCGCAGCTGCTCGCTTTCAATCTCACGGCCTATTCCCTGATCCCGGTCGCGGTCGGGTTTTTCATGACCTTCACCAGCAAGAGCGACCGGCCAAAGTATTTCGGCATGATGATCATGGGTTTGGGGCTGGTGTTCTACGGCATGGGATTGATGAGCGAAGGCATGAAGCCCCTGCGCAGCTACGAACCGTTTCTGGACATCCTCGCCAGCATGGAAAACCCGCTGTTCGGGATCCTGGCGGGAGCAGTGTTCACCGGTCTCGTGCAGTCATCCGCGGCGACGGTCGGGATCGCTATTGCGATGGCGAGTGAGGGGTTGCTGAGCCTACCGGCTGGGATCGGATTGGCGCTGGGTGCCAATATCGGCACCTGTGCCACCGCCTTGCTTGCCGCGCTGGGCAAGCCCACTGAGGCGGTGCGCACCACCGCAGTGCACATTTTCTTCAACATCGCCGGCGTGTTGGTGTGGCTGCCATTCCTAACCATTCTGGCCGATATTGCGGTAGACATTTCCCCGGCCGCGACCGGGCTGGAAGGCACGGCAAAGCTCGCGGCCGAGGTACCGCGTCAGATCGCCAATGCCAACACCATGTTTAATGTGCTCAATACGCTGTTGTTTATCGGCTTTACCACGTGGTTCGCGCGTCTGGCCGAGAAACTGGTACCTGAGCGCGCCCCGCCCGAAGGCGTGATTATCGAACCGGAGTTTCTCGATGAAGGGGCGCTGGAAGCGCCATCGATCGCGCTGGAGAATGCGCGTCGAGAGATCGAGAGGGCCGGCCTCATCACCCTGGAAATGATGGACGCGCTTCGCGATGTACTCGAGAAGAAGAACAAGGAGCAGCTTGACGAAGTCGCTCGGCGTGAAGATGAGGTGGATATTCTCGAAGCCAAGATCATGGCCTATCTCGGGCGCATACGACAGCAGATGTTGACTGAGGATGAAGGCGCGACACAGGAGGCGCTGGTGGCCGCCATGATGAACATCGAGAGCGTCGCCGATGTGATCGAGATCGACATGGTCGGCGTGGTCAAGGCCTATCTGGAGGGTGAATACGAGGTGGGCACCGAAGAGACCCGGGAAATGGTCAAGGGCCTGTTCGAAACCACCCGGCGCGGCGTCGAGCTGGTGGTCAAAGCTGTGGGTCAAAGCGACCAGCGGGCGGCGCAAGCGGTACTGTTGCTAAAGGACGACATCGCGGACTTCGCCGACCGGCTCTTCGAGCGCCACGCCGCACGTCTGCATATTGATGATCCCAAGTACCTGCAACGGGTCCGCCTGATGATGACCTTTATCGAGCAGCTACGTCACATGTACACCCTGACAAAACGTATCGCGAAGACGCAGTTGCCGCTCGAGATGACACGACAGGAGGCTTGAGCGCGCCGTTGATACCGCACCCCTAAAGCGTCATGAGCAAGTTTCCGGCAAGAAACAAAAAAGTTTTCGACGGAATCTTGCGCAAGTGCGAGGCTAACGCGGTAGTCAATATCGAATGATTGCGATTGGCTGCCGCCAGTTTTATACGTTAAATTGTGGAATCTTTTTTTTTGGGGTTTGAGGCGCTTTTCAAAGCGTTTTGATATGATCAAACAACACCACAACATCGAAGGCACACACCATGGAAATATACCACGATGCAGTGTTTGAAGGCGTAGCCCAAGGCTTTAAAGATGCCATTTTAGGTAATGAAGCCTTAAGGGCACCTCTAAAAATTAGCCTTCTAGTATAATTCGCAACGGAAAATTAATCACGAGCTTGAGAGATTATGTCACAACCCGGATTTTTCGATTTAGATGATCGCCATAAGAAATTAGACGAGAGAGACCCACTGATTAGCCTTAACAAGCTGGTTGAAACTCACTTTGGCTATAAGAATCATGCCGCTGTGGATAACAAGCACAAGCTTATTCGCGCGTACGAAGTAACGTCGGCTGAAGTTCATGATTCACAGGTGTTTATTGAAATATTGGCGGAAAACACCTCGAGCGACGTGTGGGCAGATAGTGCTTACCAAAGTGAAGACAACGAGGTTGCACTCGAAGCGATGGGATATCGCAGCCATATTCATAAGAAAGGGAAAAGGAATAAGCCGTTATCGGAGCGGGAGAAAAGGGCGAACACCAGGAAATCAAAGGTTCGTGTCAGAGTTGAACATGTGTTTGGATCAATCACCAACGAGCAAGGCGGGCTTTACTCTCGCGTCATTGGTCGTGCGCGCACAACAGTCAAAATCGGCATGATGAATGTGGTCTATAACATGAGACGCTTTGTGACATTGCACAGGACAAGTGCGCCCGCACATTGAGAATTGAGGGGGATTAGCCCCTTCAACAGAGAAAAGTTGTCATTTCAACGCGCAACAATGAGAAATATTTTGCGTAATGATAACCAATTGCATTACCGGATATAAACAGAAGAGCAATCGCGAAAAAGCGGACTCAAAACTAAATTTTTAGAGGTGCCCGTAAGTACGTATTCGAGCCGAGCGCATGAGAGAAGCTTAAAGCCCGCCGTTAAAAAGGCAAAGCCCAGCGCGAGTGCGAAGAAAGCGGCGAAGAAAACTGTCAAGCGTAAAATAGTGGCTTAGTATCGTGTGATCTCACGGTCTCTCACTGCTCTGCAAAAACGAGCACGCTCGGGCCTTTCGCTCACACGATGTTACCGAGGAAGCGATTCCCATGCTCACGTAGCATCAGCGGCGCCGACCACCTCGCGATCCTCTCATTGACGGACGACTGCGCTGCATGCCACTCATCCGACTTTGGCGATTGTTGTAGCGCTCATATCCACCAGACCTTGCCCGATGATTACGGTTCAGTTCGCGTTGCCTGCGGGAGTCGAAAGAACGGCTGCGCTTATCAGACGACCGCGAGCGGGATTGTGACTGATTGCCTAGGCGACCCGTCGAGCGCTGCCGGTCGACGCCTAACTCCTGGCGTCTCTGCGATGCGCTGCCGGAGCGATCAGTCTGCTTGATCTCCGAGCGCTTGTCCGACACTTGGCCTCGCGCCTGGTCTATCTGGGCGGCG
>JBPCXM010000134.1:0-2565 GCA_051008535.1 Pseudomonadales bacterium
CTTTAGTGCGAACGGTATCGTCTACACCTGCGTCAAGCAGGCTTTGTTTTTGTGCGGGTTGCGCATGCGCTTCTTCCACGGTTAACCACAATGAACCCGTCCACACACCAGCCGCACCCAAGGACATAGCGGCTAGCATTTGACGGCCGTTGCCGATACCGCCTGCGGCAAGCACTGGTAACGGCGCTACGGCGTCGATAATGTCGGGCCACAGTACCACACTACCTACCTCGCCGGTATGTCCTCCACCTTCGCCACCTTGTGCGACGACAAAATCCAACCCGGCCTCCTTGTGCTGCAATGCCTGTTTTTTCTTGCCGCATAGCGCACCGATCATTCGCCCGCTGTCTTTGACCATTTTGATTACGTGATCGGGTGGCGTACCCAAGGCATTGGCAATCAGTTTGCATTTAGGACGGGTCAGTGCCACCTCAATACATGGCATGACGGTTTGCATTGTCCAACCCAAAATTTTCGGTCGCGAATCGTCCGACCACTTGGGCACACCATGGTCCTCCAGCAATTTTTCGGCGAATTTCAAATGCTCCTTGGGCACCATACCCCACAGCTTCTCTTCGAGTTCCGCTTCGCTCAACTCGTCTTCTCCGCGGCCGACATAATTCTGTGGAATGACTACATCAACGCCGTAGAGCTTGTCGCCAATATGTTCGTCAATCCAGTTAAGTTCTTCTTGCAGCTGCTCGGCGTCCATAAAACCGGCGCCCAACACGCCGAGCCCGCCTGCCTTGCTGACTTCTACAACCACATCGCGACAGTGTGAGAATGCAAAGATAGGCACTTCCAGGTCCAGTTGTTCGCATATTTTGGTATACATGTGTTAGCCCTTACTGATAATACCCTTCGGACGTCAGTCAATGTATATGAGAGTTACTATGCGGCTAACTTCTTAGCGCTACCGGGCCACTCGGCCATCAGCTTGGTAAGTTGTGCATGGGCTTTCTCCGCATTCTCTTCCTTCACATGACCATAACCACGAATCGTCATTGGCAACTCGGCAATCTCTACCGCCAACGCATGATTGTCACCGTTCAGCTCTTTTAGCAGCGTGTCAATCGTATCGAAATACTTTTCTATCAGGCCGCGCTCCATCTTGCGCTCAGCGAAGTATCCAAACGGGTCAAAGGCTGTGCCACGCAGGAACTTGAATTTGGCGAGCAGGCCAAACGCTTTCAGCATCCATGGGCCAAACTGAATCTTGGTGGGATTACCGGTGGACTTGTCCTTGGGCGCGATAATGGGTGGCGCCAGATTGAATTCCAGTTTGTAGTCACCTTCGAACTGCGCCTCCAACTTTTGCCTGAACTCCGGCGCGGAGTACAGGCGGCCCACTTCGTACTCATCCTTGTAAGCCATCAGTTTGTAAGCTGCCTTGGCAACGGCAGTGGCTAGGTCAGACTTGCTTGGCATAGCCGCTTTCTCTGCTGCTGCGACCTTATCCACCAGGGCCCGATAGCGCTCGGCATACGCCTCGTTCTGGTATGCAGTCAGTTCCTTGCTGTACTTCGCCACCCAGTCCGAAGTTGTCGTAGGAGTGAAAATCAGGGGTTTGACCGTATCGTCTTGCTGCAGGAATTGCTCGATCAACTCGGGCTGGTGAGCAAGGCGCCGACCCCAGGCAAAGGCTTCCTTGTTCCAGTCAACCGCCACGCCGTTAAGCTCAATCGCTTGCAGGATAGCTTTCTCGCTGATAGGAATAAGGCCGCGCTGCCAGGCAAAGCCGGTTAGCAGCAGGTTGGCGCCCAGCGAATCGCCCAGCAGCTTCACCGCAACCAGCGACGCATTGAACAGCTCGCTCTCGTCGCCCTTGGTGCGAGCCTGCATGCGACTGACCAGCGTATCGGCCGGGTAGGCGAGATCGGTGTCGCGAGTGAAGTCGCCGGTGTAGTTCTGCTCCGTATTGATGATGGCGCGCGTCTTCGCAGGATCCAGCGACTCCAGTACCTTGTCGCTGCCGGCGACCAGCATATCGCAGGCCAGCAGGGCATCCGCCATGCCGTTGTTTACCCGGGAAGCGTGTATTTGGTCCTGGTCTTTCGCCAGCCGCACGTGGGTAATGACCGAGCCGCCTTTCTGCGCGAATCCCAATTGGTCGACGATACACACGCCAAGGTCGTCGATATGGGCGGACATTCCCAGTAACGCGCCTATCGTCACCACACCGGTGCCCCCCACGCCGGTGACCATTAGGCTGTAACTGCCGCTGTCAGGCAGTGGGGCAAAGTTAGGTTGCGGCAACTCGTCGGCGTTGGGTGAGATCTTATTGGAGCTCACACCGGAGAGTTTGCGCACCTTGCCACCAAGCACGGTCACAAAGCTGGGACAGAACCCCTCGGCGCAGGAGTAATCCTTGTTGCAGGAGGACTGATCTATCTTCCGCTTGCGGCCGAAGTCGGTTTCCAATGGCTGGATGGAGACGCAATTGGATTTTACACCGCAATCGCCGCAGCCCTCGCAGACCCGGTCGTTGATGAAATATCGTTTGGCCGGGTCGGGGAATTTGCCGCGCTTGCGGCGGCGGCGTTTCTCCGAGGCGCAGGTTTGGTC
>JBPCXM010000135.1:0-3489 GCA_051008535.1 Pseudomonadales bacterium
GCGTGACCACGATTCGCCCACTGGCGGAGTCATTCCAATCAATGACGCAGCGCCTTAGGGCACTGATCGAAGGACAACAGGAGTTTACCAACGCCCTTTCGCACGAATTGCGTACCCCGCTGGCACGCATCAAGTTTGGACTGGAGATGCTAAAAGAAGACTTGCCCGCATCTGCGAAAAATGAACTGCAGAACCTTCGTCAAGACGTGCAGGAAATTGATGAGCTTATCGGTTCCATGCTCGATTACGCACGCTTGGAACATCCCGATCTGGAAATTCGTTGGCAGAGTGTGCCCGCACAACAATTAGTCAATGAAAATGTGAGCAAGTTTCAACACGGCAAACGCATGGTAAAAATAGAGGTCGCCAATGACGTTGGCAGCAGTGAAGTAGAATGCGACCCCTACCTCATGGGTTTGTCGCTGAGCAATTTATTGAGCAATGCGTTGCGCTATGCCAAGACTCGTGTGTGCGTCAATTTTCAACAATTGGGGCATAGCTGGCATTTACAGGTCGACGACGACGGCCCGGGCATACCTAAAAACAGTCGCGAGCAAGTCCTGAAAGCATTCGCGCGCTTGGACGATAGCCGTGATCGCGGTACCGGCGGTTATGGTCTGGGGCTCGCCATTGTGAGTCGCATTGCCAGCCTGCACGGAGGCTCGATCAATATTGAGCAGTCGACGCTAGGAGGCGCGCGATTTTCACTATGCTGGCCAGTTAAGCAAGTAGTGGGTGGATAGCGGCAGATTCGGGAACCAAAAGATCATGCTGCGTGCTGTCTACATCTAAATATATTTAGTATTTGTAAGATTATTTTCTTTGCGGGCAATATGTTTGGCTAATGGGCGGTTCCGCCTGACCCAAATGATCTGAGTAAGGTTTGTACATGATTAGTCCTGAATTGATTGATGTGATACCGGTACACAATGTACTGGGTGAGGGCGTGATTTGGGACGCATCTCGAGGGACGGCATGGTGGACAGATATTGAAGGCTGTCGCATTTACAGGTATCAGTTTGCAGCGAAGCGCCTTGAGCAGTGGAAAACGCCGGAGCGCCTCGGTTGCTTTGCACCCGTTGCGGGCGAAGACTACCTCGTCGCCGCATTCGCAACTGGCTTCGCCTACTTCGACCCCCCTTCCGGCTATGTACAATGGCTGCAGCGTGTTGAGGAGGATAAGCCAAATACACGACTCAATGACGGCCGCACTGATAGACAAGGGCGCTTCTGGGCCGGCAGCATGGTGGAAAGCGGCGGCGCAGGAGAAGACAAGGGCGCTCTCTACTGCCTTGATCAGCAACGGTTGTGCTCAAGTAAGATTTTGGGCTTGTCGATTTCCAATGGGCTTTGCTGGAGCCCGGATTCAGCCCATATGTATCACGCCGACACACCTAACGGGCGTATCGACCGCTACGATTTCGATAGCGAGACCGTAACACTATCGAATCGCGCGACATTTGCCGAGACCGAAGCGGATAGTTGGCCCGACGGTTCGACAATAGATGTGGAGGGTTATCTGTGGAATGCGCAATGGGGAGGTAGCCAGGTAGTGCGCTACTCGCCGACGGGCGAAGTCGATCTGGTATTGCCAGTGCCGGCAAGTCAGCCTACTTGCGTTGCCTTTGGTGGGGCTAATTTGAGTACGCTGTTTGTTACCAGTGCCAAACAGGGGCTTGGTGAGCAAGCCGTCACCCAGCAACCGGACGCGGGGAATGTGTTTGTCTATGCGACTGGAACCAAGGGGCTGGTGGAAAGCGAGTTTAGACCGCAGTAGTGTATTTCTCTTATGCAGTTTCTTGTTGGATCTCAGTTTTAATCCGCGACGAATAGATCGCTTGCTGTTTTTGCGCTCCAGGGCTCATCGCGGAGGCAGGATGCCGGTAGCGACCGCACCGTGAAACGGGGAAATTACCCCAGCCTCTTGTGGGTCTGTAAAGATGGTACAGAATTATCAGCTCAACCTATTTAACCGACCTTGAGCACTTCTGATTCTGGCGATGCGGTTTCAGAAGCTTGAACCTGTTCCGAACTTGACTCGATATATTCCTGCAACTTAGCCTCGGCCTGATCACCAAAAAATATTTCGCACGCTTCCTTCAAACCGGGTGCGTTAATAATATCTTCTCTGCGCACAACCAGGGAAATTTTGGAGCGTCGCCGCAAAAAATCTTCCAACGTGGTGATCATTTCACGGCGCGCGGCTTGCTCTATTTCACAGCGTAAGTACTCGGCGTTTTCGATAAGCAGTTTGGCGTTGTCGGGGTCTTCGCGAATTGCTTCCAACAATTCCATTGCATTGGCGCCGTAGCGCCGCCATAAGCGTTGTGTTAGAGGTTCAGAAGAAGAAGGATCGGTCATGCCGTCGAGATCCATCAGCCTGGCCTGATGCAGAAATTCTTGTTTGACGGAATTGCTTGGCTCGCCGTACCAGATTTTTTCGGCGTAGGGTAAGTCAAGGCCGAAACCGGCAACGAGTTCCGCAACTTCGTCACCGACGTTGATGCAGTCGGTGAGCTTGCCTCCGAATATGCTCATGTGTTGATCTTGCGTATTGACGTCGATTGCGTGTTTTCGCGATAGCTTGACCCAATCTGCCACGCTGTCTTTGCCTTTTGTGGCTAGCGGGCGAACGCCGCAGCGCTCGGCAATAATGTCGTCAGTGGTTAAGGTACGGTCGAGCTCCAGCAGTGCATTGGCATTGTCAAGCACGAACTGGCGGTCTTCTTTCGTGACGCGTGTGTCTGGATTTTCCACCTGGGTGTCGGTAGTACCGATACAGGTTTTGGGTCCCATGGGAATAACGAAGAACAGTCGTCCGTCAGTTGCGAAAAATGCCAGTACGCGCTGATTGTCGGTCACCCGATCGACGATCAAGTGTATGCCCTTAGAAAACAAATGTTTATGGGCCGTGTCTTGCCCGGTCACCCGGTTGTGTGCTTCGACATAAGGCCCACAGGCGTTGATCAGCACCTTGGAACGAATGGTCAGCTTTTCGCCGCTCATATTATCTCGCGCCAGGGTTGACCAGATGCCATTAGCGCGCTCGGAACCGAGAGATTCAACATAGTTGGCCGCGACACAACCGTAATTTAGGCTAGCTCTGATGAAATTAAATACAAAGCGTGCGTCATTGTCGTACAGATAGCAGTCCGAATACTCGAAACCGCCAACAGCGGTGTCGGTTTCAATCACCGGTTCCCTCTTGCTAAGCGCCTGCGATGAGAGATAACGAGGTGACTTGGTAAAAAACCGGCCGATGATCCAATAGACTATGGTGCCAAGGAAGACAAAAAATGTCGGGAAGCGAAACCCCTTATGGATAGTGGTTAGAAAGCGAATTTCCTTTACGGTTGAAGGATAGCTACGCATCAAATGATTTCTGCTCTTGCACAGTTTGTTGACCAAAAGATACTCATGGCTTTCAAGATATTTAATACCACCCCAAGCCAGATTGGAGGAATTTGAGCTGGTAACGCCGGCAAAATC
>JBPCXM010000136.1:0-24566 GCA_051008535.1 Pseudomonadales bacterium
GGTCGTGGTCTGTGCTGTACCACTGGCGGCCGTGGCGCGAAAGGTATTGCCACCGATGGCTTGCAAACCGGCCGGGTTGATAAAATCATTAAGCTGTATGTTGCCGAGCTGCTGTGGCGTTGACGCACCGGCTGCGACTGCCGTGACGACACCGTCTTTGCCAATCGTCAGCGAATTCATATTATCGGGAACGGTAATCGCCGGTTGCAACAACATGCCATTGGCGTTGACCAGTTGGCCATCTGCGCTCAAGTGGAATTGGCCGTTACGCGTATACGCCGGCGAACCATCGGGCAGCAACACTTCAAAAAAACCGCGACCATTGACGGCAACATCCAAAGCCTGATCGGTCACCTGCAAACTGCCTTCGGTGAATTGTTTTTGTGTGCCGGCAACTTTGACACCCGTACCAAGCTGCAAGCCTGAAGGCAACTCGGTGCTCTCTGAAGACTGCGCGCCGGGTTGGCGATGAATTTGATAGAGTAAATCTTCGAACACGGCGCGATCGCGTTTAAAGCCAATGGTCGCCGCGTTCGACAAATTGTTTGATATGGTGCTTAGCTGTTTGTCTTGCGCGCTTAAGCCCGTTTTACTAATCCATAGCGCTGAATGCATGGTGTACCTTCCTTAGTATTTAACTCTTTTATCCTGAAGTTTTATCGGCGACCGATGTCGCAAATATTACGAGACGCTTAATAAGCGAGTCGCAGCTTCCGTATTCTGATCTACCTTATGCAAGAACTTAATCTGCAATTCAAACTGCCGGGACAGCGCTAACACTTCAGTCATGGCTTCAACGGCATTAACATTACTGGTTTCGAGATAACCCGACACTACACGCGCGTTGGCATTGGGGTCGAGTGGGTTGCCATCCTTAGCTTGCAACAATCCGTCCGTTCGTTTCTGTAACTCATTGGCGTTAGCTCTAACGAGTTTGATACGGTCGACCGTTGCCAGGGCGTCCGGTCCTTGTCCCAATGCTCGAATTGAAATTGTGCCATCGGCACCTACCTCAACTTTTTCTGCGGGCGGTATCGCAATCGGCGCTCCGTTGCCGAGTACCGGCAATCCATTGCCGGTGGTTAACTGCCCTAGCGAGTCCACGCGTAAATTCCCTGCACGCGTGTACGCTTCGGTACCATCCTTGGCAATGACGGCTATAAAGCCCTCTCCTTCCAGCGCGACATCCAGGTCGCGGCCAGTCTCTTGCAATGCACCCAGACTAAAGTCCGTTGCCGGGGTTGCCGTCAACGCCACTGCTCTGCTGGGTTGTGTGTAATCGGCATGTATATAGCGGCTTTGTGCGGTGACAAAGTCACGCTGAAAGCCAGTGGTGCTGATGTTCGCCAGGTTATTGGCATGTACCGTCTGCGCCTGCATGGTTTGCTTTGCGCCAGACATCACGGTAAATAACGCTTTGTCCATGGGGTTCTCCTACATCCTAACCCGGCAACTTAAGAATAAAAAATAGTCCATCCGTGGACACTAACTTCACCAATTCCTTATGGTGCTACTTTTCGGTAAATCCCTTTACCTTTTTTATCCGGCGCTCCGCGCCAGTTTTTTGTCACTTTTCCTCGTATGTATGTCCCTTTACACAAATACAGCAAGTGCGATGCCAACTACGCTAAAGTGAAACGTAAACCTCTAGTCTCCGCTATTAACGGAGGTTGATAATGGTTTGCGTGATCGCATCGGCAGTTTCAATGGTCTTCGCATTGGCCTGGAAGTTACGCTGCGCCAAAATCAAGTTAACCAATTGCTCGGTCAGATCGACGTTGGAGTCCTCCAACGCGCCAGCCTGAATACGGCCGAGCTGCGCCGTTCCGGGTTCACCCAACAAAGGCTGACCGGATTCCAACGATTCTGCCCAACCGGTATCACCCAGCGCGATCAATCCCGCAGGGTTAGCGAAGTTCGCCAGTGCAATTTGTCCCAGCACTTTGGTTTCGCCGTTGCTGTAGCGGGCGAACAATTCACCGGTTTCACCGACCTCGACACCGGTCAAGTTACCCGTCGCGAAGCCGTTTTGACTTAGTGCATTAACCGCAAATGGGCTGCCAAAAGACGTCGCGTTAGTCACGTCGATCTCGAAGTTGGAACTGGTTGCTGGTTCCGGTATCGGCAGCGTGGGTGGGTCTTGCGGCCCCAATACGCCGACATCGTCGCCACTGCCGCGCGGCGTCCAGTTGGAGATGACGATGCGGTCTGAGCCGCCGGTGTCCAAAGTGCCGTCAGGGTTAAACTGCAGTGTGAATGACGCCAAAGTGGGAACACCGGCTGCGTCATTAGGGCCAACGTCTTGACCGTCTATTTGAATGTAAGATGTCCAGGTACCCGGTGCTGTCGTGATGCCGGTCGGCTCCTTGACAAAGTATTGATTCAGATCGTGGGCAATACCCTTACTATCGTAAATTGTGGCCGAGGTAACGGAGTTATAGGTCGCCGGATTGGTCGGGTCGAACTGATTCACAACCGAAGTCAAGGTGGGGTTGGGAGTGAATACGTTAGTCGCCAACGCGTTGGTCAAGTTGGTACCGTTCTCCAGTGTAATATCAACCGTACCACCAACGGTTGCTTGAGGGGTGCCCGCTGCAGCAATCGTAATCGGGCTACCCGCGCCACCCACCACATCGGCCGAGAGAGCACCACCAGACACGTCAAAGGAGATGTCTTGACCGGTGCTCGATGTAACCGAGATGTTGCCTAATCCGTCGTCTATCGCCGTCAGACCGTTGGCCCCGTTAATGTTTTGCGCTAACTCAGTTGCAGTGTTGCCAATAAAAGGTATGCCGTTGACGGTTAAATCACTCCCATTCACCGGAAAACCCGTGATGGTAATGGTCGATGCTGTCGTCGCACTAGCCGAAACGCCTTGTAAGACACTCAGTTCCTGTGCAATTTGACCAGCCGACAAAGAATCCGCCGAGGGTATGCTCTGTTGTACGCCATTCAGGTCGACCGTTCCCGCAGTATAGCCATTACTAACCCCCGGCTGAGCAATGCCAATCGCCGCTCCATCGGTAGTCGTCGAGCGCACCACTAACACATCGTCATTGGCGGCGAGATTAAAGGTCTCGTCTACACGCGTAGTTGGTTTCGGCACCAAGCCCTGGTTGTTAACTTGCAAGTCGGCCAAGGTGCCGCCTATCTGGCCTTGATCGTCAGCGAGATAACCTTGCAAACGCGCACCGCTGTTGTTTACCACAAAATTCTCTTTGTCGAGCCCGAACAATCCTGCACGCGTAAACGTATTGGTCTGATCTTCTTTGACCACGAAAAAGCCATTGCCGTTAATGGCCATATCCAGGCTGTTTTCGGTGAAACTGACGTTACCTTGCGAAAACTGTTGTGAAATATCCTGAGTCACTACCCCGGCGCCAGTTTGGTTACCACCGGTGACGAAGGCATTCGCATAAATATCGCCAAACTCGGCACGCGACGACTTAAAGCCGGTGGTGCTGGCGTTGGCAACGTTGTTGCCGGTCACTTCGAGTTCGGCCGACGCGGCACGCAAGCCGCTGAGTGCAGTATTAAATGACATAGTCTTCTTCCTTGTATGATTTCCCTGATTGTGAGTAGTAGCAACGATTAGCTGTGTTCGTAATTAAAATAGTTCTTTGACATCTGCTAGCGCGACTGGACCCACGCGGGCAACGTTTAGAGTGACTTCGCTGCCCTGGCCTAATGTCACACTGTCAATATTGGCGTTCAAATGAGTTACCAGCTCGGTGTTTTCACCTTCGATCAAGGCGCTGGCGCGAATCTGGTATTCACCCGGCTCGGCCTGTGTGCCGTCGGTTTTAATACCATCCCAAGTAAAGTCAACGTCTCCGGCGGCTTGCGCTCCCAGACTACGTTGCGAAACCAGTTGACCGGCCGAGTCGTAAACATCGATTTGTAATTGGTTGGTTGTTAGCGGCAGCTCGACACTGCCTTTCACGGGTTCGCCGGTTGCCAGGCTGGCGAAATCAGTGGGCACGCGTACGCTGCGACCGACCAGCGCCGACGCTTGCAAGGCCTGGCTGGAGCGGAATGAGCCGGCCAAATCGTTGACCGTGGTATTTAGATTCTGAATACCTTCCACCGAACTAAACTGTGCTAGCTGCGCCACAAATTCGGCGCCTTCTTGTGGGCTGAGTGGGTCTTGGTTGCTGAGCTGGGTAATCATTAATTCCAGGAATGCGTTTTGCCCCAACTCATTTTTCTTTGTTTCGTCTTCGGCGCCGACGCGATTATCCAGTGCCAGTGCATCCAACGGATTAGCACTGCCTGTTATTCTGCTCAGATCATCCATTTATTTTTCCTCTACTGGCCCAGCGATAGCACGCGTTGTGCCATGGTCTTTGCCGAGTTCATCACTTCCACATTAATTTGAAACGAGCGCGACGCGGAAATCATATTGCTCATTTCCTCAACCACGTTAACGTTTGGATAAAAAACGTAACCTTCTTCGTCGGCCAGCGAGTGGCCCGGCTCATAACGCGCCTGAGCGGCCGTTTGGTCTTCAAACACTCCTTTAACTCGCACTGCCGCTGCATCGTTCTGGTTTGCGCCAAGAGAGTTCCATTCCGCTAACTGTTGTTGCACAGCCTCGAACACCGGGTGCTTGGCACGGTAGACTCCTTCGGCCGTGCCACTTGCAGTTTGCGCGTTGGATAAATTGCTCGCCGTGGTATTCATGCGCATGGACTGCGCATTCATGCCCGAGCCGGCGATATCAAAAATATTAGAAAGCGACATATTGATAAGTCCTTTTATTCGCCACGAAGCGCGTTCATAAGGCCACGAATGCGGCTGTTCATAAACGTGAAGCTGGCTTGAAAATCCATGTTATTTTTCGCAAAGCGCGCCATTTCCTGTTCGGTTTCAACCGTGTTGCCATCCAGGCTCGCTTGCGATGGAACACGGTACATTTCAGTCGCTGCACTGCTCGCATCACTAATGCTGATGTGACCGCTGCGCGTGGCGTTAAGGCGCATCTGCTGTTGCTGCTGCAACATATGTTTAAAATCAATATCGCGCGCCTTGAAATGCGGCGTGTCGGCATTCGCCAGGTTATTCGCGATAATTTCGGCACGCTGCGTGCGCGCTTTTAGAGCTTGCTCGTGTATGCCGAATGCGTTTTCAAAACTGATTGCCATGTACGTTCTGCCGTTCACAGGTATTTGGTTCTACTGTCTCGCAACATTGCACGCAGTGTGCCAAGAAAAAAACTGCTTTGTTTTTAAAAGCTTGGCTGTTATCACCTATGCGGCAAGGCAAGGTTTTGCCGGCAAAAGGACAGCTATTGCCGCCGTCAGCAGCAGGGAGTGGCGAGCTATGCCGATATTGTCGATCGACTACTACAATAATGTAGGGCAAAGGGAGTATCAGTCGTTGCATGACAGCACGGCACGCTAATTGCACGTGACTGGCAGAGCAATGGTAAAGACTATGAAAGAGCCAAAAAAATGACACTTCGACCTTATCGCGCTTGCGCCTTTGCTGTTTTTATAAGCAGCAATGCCAGTGCATTTACGGCAAGCGAACAGATAACGACTGCGGTTAAGGAGTTTGTCAGCGCGGAAAGCGACGCAGCGACGCCTGCCAGTGTCGAAAAAACTGAGATACAAGTCAATGGCATCGACTCGCGCCTGCGCCTGGCTGACTGCGGCGAAACTTTGACACTTGCCTTGCAAAACACGCGACGGCTACCGGGACGCAATCTGGTGAAAGTGAGTTGCGCCGCGCCGAATCCATGGTCAATTTATGTGCCAGCGAATGTCGTCTGGTATCAGACCGTTGTCAGCAGTCGTGTTCCGCTGAATAAAGCGAAAGCGCTGACGACCAGCGACGTGTATCTGCAACAGATTAAAATCAATCGCTCCGGCAGCGCTTACTATAGCCGCCAGGAAGATGTTGTAGGCAAACTACTGAAACGACGCATAGCGGCCAATCAGCCGCTGACTGCGGTATTGCTTGAAGAAGCCGACCTGGTGCGCAAAGGCGATACGGTCATCATGCTGGCCAAGGCCGGTGGAATCGCTGTGCGCACAGAAGGCGAAGCGTTGACCAATGGTGCCGCAGGCGAGCAAATTCGCGTTAAAAACCGCGGCTCAAAACGCATCGTAAAAGCCGAAGTGACTGGCCGCGGTCAGGTTAAGGTATTGATGTAGCTAGTTATTTTTTTGGAACATGGCGCTAAAGTTATATATTTGACGGCCGATAACCTATATACAGACGATTTAGCACAGCTAATGTAGGACTAAGATCATGGTAAACAACATAGGAGGCCCAAGGCCACCACAGGGAAGCGATGTTCAAGGTAGCGCTGCTGACAAGGCGGCTGGCAAAGGCGCTGTTGGCGCGGCCGACATTACTGTATACCGGCTGGGCCAGCCAGAAGCGGACGGCAACGTCAAACTCAGTGCCGAGGCGCAGAGTCTGAAACAGCTTGAAACGCAGATAAAAGCAGCGCCAGATGTCGACAGCGATAAAGTCAACGCCTTGCGCGCCGCCATCGCTGACGGCAGTTACCGGGTGAACGCCGAGAGCGTTGCCAACAAACTATTAAATTTTGAAGCGCAGCTTGACTAAGGTTTATCGTAGGAATGGAACTGACCATGCTCAAGGATAGAGCCCTATTTCAGAAAGTTCAGCAACTGCTGAAAGACGAGATAAAAGAGGTCAGCGAGTTACACGACTTGCTAAAAGCAGAGACGCTAGCTTTGCAAAATCCAGACCCAGCAGCACTGGCAGAGGTGATAAAACAAAAAGCACTGCCGCTGGCCGCGCTCGAGCAAAGCCAGCGCGCACGTTACGCCCTTTTGAATGAATTGCAGCACCCGGCCAATGAAGACAGCTGGCGTGATTTACTTGCGCAACTCGATGCAAACACACAAGGCGCAACACAGTTGCTCACACCGCTGCTTGATAGCTTGCTACAAACACTATCGCTATGCCGCACAACCAATCGCGTCAATGAAAAAGTTGTCTCTCGCTCGCAATATAGCGTTCAACACCTGCTCGACATTATGCGCGGCAACATCCCCAATAATAAATTATATGGCGCTACCGGCAACACGGTCACGCTAAGTGACGCAAAGCCGATTACAGCGGCCTGAATTCTAGCCCAACACTATCCCGTAGTGGCGTGCCGCGGTAAGGTCTTCGGGTCTATCGATATCGGTCAGCTCCGACAGCTCAAACCAATCGATACCAGCACCACGTAAACGCAGCCGCGTTTGTTCCAGCACGCGGTCGCTGCCCCAATCAATAGCATCAAAGATCGGTAGACTGATTGTTTGCGCTGCCAATAGTACATAGCCGCCATCAGTTGCCGGTCCTAACACTACCGGTGTGTTGTGATTCAGGTTGTTTAACGCGGTTGCCAGGTAGTCTCTATCGATGGCCGGACAATCCGCGCCGATCAATACTATTTTAGCAGCCCGTTGTACTATTTCTTGCATGGCATGGTGCATTCTCTGACCAAGGTCATCGCCTTGTTGTACTCTTATTTGAATAGGGCCATAGCGCCGTTGTAATTGACTAGTAAAAGATTTGTCTGGCTGGCCATCAAACCACAGTTCCACCGGGCATAGTGCTGCTGTCTGCAGCGTGGTCAAGCCGTGAGCAAGCAGTTGTTGATAAATGTCGAGCGCCTGCTCGGCGCTTAACGCGGGTTGCAGGCGTGTTTTCACTTTGCCAAGGCGCGGCAGCTTGGCAAACATAGCGATGCGGGCGTCCCTATGCTCTAGAATCATAGTGCGCGCTAATCATAGTAACGCTCGTTGAGTCGCTGCGGGTCGGCACCCAGAAAATACGCCAAGCGCAGATACCACATAAGAGTAATCGTGCGCCACACACCTTCTTGCTGCAATTTGCGGCCACAAGCCAGCACAGGAGTGGAAAAAACGGTCGGCGAGGATATTTTGCGTAAGCGTTTGCAGATTTCCACGTCTTCCATCAGGGCGATAGGGGCAAAGCCACCCATTTGTTCGAACACTGCGCGCTTGACGCACAACACTTGATCGCCGGTGCAAACACGGCTTAGGCGTGAACGCTGATTCATAGCCCAGGCGATGAGTTTGAAAACACGCCCCGCTGCATCCAACCGTACCGGGAAGAAACCCCAGACATAATCGCTATGCTGCAAGGCTTGTATCTCCGTTTCGAACTCACGCGGCAGTTGCGTATCGAGATGGAGGAAAACCAGTACTGGATGACTGGCAACTGCCGCTCCGGCGTTCATCTGCGCACTACGCCCTCGCTCGCTGGAAATGACGCGGTCAACTAACAATTGCGCCAGATCGACGGTTTCATCAGTAGAGCCGCCATCGACCAGAATGATTTCATGCGGCCCGGCCCGCAACGATTGCAAGCGACCCAACTGTGACGGAACCAGCGGTGCTTCATTTAAAACCGGGATGATAATGGAACAGGCTGGCAGATTCTGCAAAGCGGCGCGACTCGTATCTTTAGTGACTGCGCGTATTAACTTTCGCTTAACGCTCCACCACAACTACTACCTTGCCCTGCCGTGCAACCGTAACAATGGTCGGCGGTACGAATGGCATTCATGCTGTAGTCTTCCTGCAACATGTCGCGCAAATGAGATCGCTGCTGAGACTGTTGCGTATTTAACTCATGCAGCTGCGGCTCGGAGAGCAAAGGCATGGCTAACATTTGGTTAAAGTCGCAATCGTATAAATAACCTTGCCAATCTACACTGACAAGATTTTTGCACATCACCGCCGCTAGATTGCTTTCCGAATAGTTCGATTTTAACAACTGCATATAAGACTCAAACTCGCCCTTGGATATTAACATGCTACCGAAGCGATTGATCGGCATATTGGTGATGGTAAAGAGATCATTGAACACAATGTCGTATTGTGCGTGCAGCTCTTTCTTATAATCGATTTGCAGGTCACCCTGGGGCGGTGGAAGACTAGCGCCGATCGGGTTGTAAACCAGATGCAGCGGCAGCGCCTCATCTTTGCCGTAACCCAAACTGTTCAGCAGTTGCAAGGCGGCAATGCTGTGTTCAAACACCCCCTTACCACGTTGTCGGTCAACGTTTTGCTCGGAGTAACACGGCAGTGACGCGGTGACGACCACCTGCTGTTGCGCCAAAAACTCGGCGAGGCCTCCATAACCAGGCTCCAGGAGAATCGTCAGATTGCTGCGGTCGATGACTTGCACGTTCATCTCACGCGCCGCACTGACGAGATAGCGAAAGTGCGGGTTCATTTCGGGCGCACCGCCGGTCAAGTCCAGCGTGTTGATTTCGCGCCGCTGCAACACTTCTAACACAAGATCTATGTCGCTTTTTTGCATTAGCTCGGTGCGCTTTGGGCCAGCATTCACATGGCAATGCACGCAACTGAGATTACACAGATATCCAAGATTAACCTGCAGCGTGTCGAGCTGCGCACGCCAGATTGCGGGAAAATCGGATTTGGCGAGCAGCGGTATGGTGTCGAACATGGTTTGACCTGGTAGCTATTTTGATTGGCGCGTAATGTATAGCGATATTGCATCTATTAACAGTGTATAGACCACGTTACGCCAAAAAGTTGCCAGCCACACAGTTTTTCGGGCTGGAACACTTCTGCTGGAATGCTAGACACTACACTAGTTGCGGTTATAATCCGCCAACTTCACGACGAGACAGGAATCACGAATGAAACTATATAATTCGATGGGGCCCAATCCGCGGATCGTGCGCATGTTTCTCGCAGAGAAAGGTCTTGATATCGACAAAGTAGAAGTCGATATTATGAGCGGTGAAAATCGCAAGCCACCGTACAACCAAAGCGTCAACCGCACCGGGCAGTGCCCTGCTCTGGAACTCGACGATGGTGCAATCATCACCGAGGTCACGGCTATCTGTGATTACATTGAAGAACTTAACCCTGAGCCGGCGTTGTTTGGGTCCAATGCGCTGGAACGCGCAACCAGTAGAATGTGGAACCGACGCATCGACCTGAACATAAGCGAATACCTGGCGAGCGGCTTTCGCTACAGTGTCGGCAAACAGATTTTCGAAGGCCGTATGCGTCTGATACCGCACGCCGCTGACGACCTTATTGCGCTTGGCAATGACGGCCTCAATTGGCTGGATGCCGAGATTGAAGGCCGCAACTACATCAGCGGCAACGATTTTAGAATGCCAGACATCCTGTTGTTTAGCTGGCTGGATTTCCTTGCGACCGTGGGACAGGAACTCAATCCCGAATTAAAAAATGTCAACGCCTGGTTTAAACGCGTGCAGGAACGACCCAGCGCGGCGGACAGCGCTTGATTGACCCTTATACTAGCGAATTTAGAAATACCGAATAAAACGAGGTCAAGGGGATGGTGGACAAAACATTTATTAGCGCGCAGCAACTGCTGGACGATTCCTTCAGTCTTGGCTTGAAAGTCTTCGAAAGCGGTTATAAACCCAACTATATCGTCGGTATATGGCGTGGCGGCGCGCCAGTGGGCATCGCCGTGCAAGAATTGCTGGATTATCTTGACATTAAATCTGATCACATTGCCATCCGCACATCGTCGTACACGGGCATTGGAGAGCGTACCAAGCATGTGCGCGTTCACGGCTTGAATTATGTTATCAAACAAGTGGATGCGGAAGATTCATTATTGATTGTCGATGATGTACACGACACCGGCTTGAGCATTCACCAGGTGATCGATGATCTGACCACGGCCTGCAGGAAAAATACACCTGACATCAAGATCGCAACCCCCTATTACAAGCCGAACAACAATAAAACCGGTCGCGAGCCCGATTTTTACGTGCATGAAACCGAAGAGTGGTTGGTGTTTCCGCACGAGCTGGACGGCCTTTCGACTGAGGAAATTATTGCTAATAAACCGGGAATAGCGTCGATTAAGGAACATTTGCTGGCACTTGATTCTGCCAGCTAGAGGCGGCCGCAATCTTTTGCTGTTTGCGTCAGGCCGCTGATATAATGCCGCCGCGCCGCCCCCGTAGCTCAGCTGGATAGAGCATTCGCCTCCTAAGCGAAGGGTCGGACGTTCAAATCGTCTCGGGGGCGCCATTTCCTTTTTCCAGCACAACAACACCGCAATCATTAGCACTCGCTGGCTACGAGTTCTAGTGTACCGCCATGCAATCGATGACCGCTAGCGAGTCACTGTTCAAGTCTCGCATCGCTCCGTGGCTGGTTTTCCCTGTCGTCATGGGCGCAGGTTTGACAAGCGTTTATGTTCTGATGCAGCACGGTGTGCCAGACACGCTTGCGCCGGTCATTGTCGCATTGGTCGCCATGATCGTTATTGCCCTGCTCGAGCGCTACCTGCCTTACAGAGAGAACTGGAACACGAACCACGGTGATGTTGGCACCGATGTGTTGCATCTATTCATCGCACAACTGGCCATTCCAAATATATTAAAGCCTCTTTGGGTAGGGTTGTTTGTGGGCACGACCGCCTGGCTGGCGCAGCGCTACGGAAGCGATGTTTGGCCGCATCACTGGCCGCTGTTGGCGCAGCTATTTCTGATGTTATTGATCGCCGAGTTCGGACGCTATTGGGTGCACCGTGCAGCGCATCGCGTACCGGCTCTGTGGCGTTTGCATGCCGTTCACCACAGCCCGCATCGATTGTACTGGCTTAATGCCGCGCGCTTTCACCCGATAGAAAAAGTGATTTTTCTCATCCCAGAGGCAGTGCCGTTTATTATTCTGGGGACCAATGTGGAAACACTGGCCATGTATGGAGTATTCAATAGCATACATGGCTTGTTACAGCATTCGAATATTCGCTTGAAAGGGGGTTGGCTCAATTGGGTGTTTTCCTTGACTGAGCTGCACCGCTGGCATCATTCAGAAGTCGTGTCTGAATCGGACAATAATTTCGGCAATAATCTGATCGTGTGGGATATTGTGTTCGGCACATACCTTAACCCCTCAAATCGAGACATCGGGGACATTGGATTGCTGAACAAAAGCTACCCACAGAGCTATATGCAACAGCTAGCTGCGCCGTTTCGATCAGGTGATATTTCCAAACCGCCGGGTTATACCGAGACCCAATCTCTCATTCGTTGATCAGAGTCGTTAGGCGGCCGTGGTTTTTCTCTTACTGCGTCGTGCTGGCTGGAATGACTCCATGTATTCAAGCAAGCGGTCACGCAGTTGTGCACGGTCATGCTCTGTTTCCTTGGTACTCGCCAACACATGCGTGGTATGCGGTTCCCGGTCGAGGAATAGCTGACCAGAAACCTCGCTTGCTTCTGCCGCCGCCGCGAGCCAAACAATAGTATCCGCACCTTCAGCGGGAGTACGCAGAAAAGGTTTGGTAAGACGATGGAACATCGGCAGGGAACTTTCAACCCCGGGGGTGTCCGCCCAGCCAGGATGCATGGAATTAACCACAATACCCTCCTCCGCCCACTTGTCAGCCCATTGCTCAGTCACGATAACCAGTCCACGCTTGGCTTTCGCGTAGGCCACGCTGCCTGAATACTTGCCGCGTTTGTTTTGCAAGTCGTCGACATCCAGCCGCTGCGAATACATACCGCCACTCACAACATTGACGACTCGAGCCGCGCCAGCTTTTTTCAAGAGTGGCTGTAAACGCTCGGTTAACGTAAACGGGCTAAGCAATAGCAAGGCGAAGCTTTTTTCCAAGCCCTCGGCACTGGTTTGACGTGGGTTGATCAATGCGCCAGCGTTATTCACCAACACATCAATGGGTCGCTTGTTTTTCAGTAGCCGATCGGCCAACACATGCACATCGCTCAGCGAAGCAAGGTCGGCGATTTCGGTTTTGATGTTTTCATTTCCCGTATCGCGGCTGATGCGTTTGGCGAGCTCAGTGGCTTTTTGTTGGTTTCTAGCTACCAGTGTCAATTGCGCGCCCATTGCGGCGAGTCGCTCAGCCGCCGCCAAACCGATTCCCGATGTTGAACCAGTCAGAACGATATGCTTATCACCCAGATAGCTCGCCAGCGGATGCCAGCGCGATTTCGCCAATCTATAGCCAGCGCGAGTAAACAAGGCCATCCCCGGCAACACCCACTTATCTGCCAGACGATTACCGGTGCTCGACTTTGGCGCAGGAAACTCATTGCTCAGTGCCCGTTCTAGACCAGCCATCGCGCGCTTGCCCATTTTAGTCATTGCGCTGTCGAACTTACCCGCCAATGCCGCTAAGCCCTTCTTAAAGGCAAATTCTGCCTTGTAGTCAAGCCGCGTGCCCTCACCACTTTGTGTAAAGGTAATCGTATCAGTGACCGTAAAAAACGGGCAATCGCCCCGTAACACGACTTTCTTATCCGTTTCCCATTCGGTGATCAGATATTGCACCGGTAAGCGTCCTGGTCCCACTGTGCAAACCACGCGATAGCGCGTACCCACACCAATGCGGCCCGCCTTGAGCCGGCGAGCCGAGGTGACGCCAGGATCCCATTGTTCGCAGCTAGCGAAGTCGGAAACGTAAGCAAACACCTCATGCAATGGACGGCCGATGTGTAACTCTTCAAGCAACGTGATATCTGCGGACATATTCGACTACCTTGCGTTATAACCACCCACATTTACGCGCTGGCTTCGTTTTAGGTTCAACAATTTCTTAATTTTTTACTGGGAGATTCGGGCTGCCAGGCCGTGTCGATCTATTTGACAGATGACTATTTTTCATACATATCGAAAAAGATAACTCTTTGTTTTATAAGAATAATACGCTGTTGGCGTAAAATGTGATTACTATTTGATCAAATTTCTCAAAGCAGCAACGGAGCCACACCATGAAAATGTTCGTAAAAGCAGCAATGACCGCCGCAGCGCTAAGCCTATCGAACCTGGCAGCAGCGTATTCAATCGACTTCAGCGGTGAAGTTTATAATAACAACGGTGGAATTAATGGTGTGGATTTTACGCTGTTTCATAGAAACAACGGCCCTAGCGGTGGAACCATTGCCCGCTTCGATAATCATCAGGCGTTTAATTTTACTGTAGAGTTTAACGACATGGACGAAATTACCGGTGTCACTGCCGGTCGCCATCGTTTCGATACCAACCGCCGTGATTTCATAGTACGCGATCTGGATCTGCAAATTAACGGCACCGGCAGTCCAACCGGAACAATGGACTACCGCTACAATCGCACACAGAGACCAGACATAAAGGGAACTTTTAGATTTGACGCAATCAGCATGAATGTTTTCAATTCTTATACATACGAAAACGGCGTATTTTCGGCCTTTCTGTGGGGTGGCGATGCGTTCAACAACAAGGGTATTGACTTCGCCTTCACCGGCAAAGCGACAGACGTTCCTGAGCCCGGCACGATGGCCTTATTCGGCATTGGACTTTTGGGTTTGGCCGCGGCTAGAAAGCGGGCTAACAAATAGCAAGTAACGCACTCTTCAACCAGCCCCGCATTGCGGGGCTTTTTTTTAAACTCTCGCAGCATATAATTATCGTTAGATCGGGATTGGTAGAAATTATCAGAAAGACAGCCAACTCGTGCACAGGAACAATAAGCTAAGCATGTTCTAATGTCAGACTAGTATTTAGGACGAATATCAAAGCACCTGCCTCGTCGTACTAGCGTCATCTCACATTGATATAACCCATATCGAATTGGCCCAATAGCTGCTTGATCTATTGGTAAATTAGCGTTTTCCAACGTTTACTGGCATTTCTGCCTCAGCTCAGTGCAAATTCATGTGAGCACGCATTTCATTGGTGCATTTTAAGGAGAGATAAAATGAGCAACTTAGTCGAAACAAACAAGCAAACCAGTTCGGTCGCGTTTGCGGAATTCGCCATGGCGGAATATCTGCTGACCCTGGCAACCATCGACGGCGTGATAGAAATTAGTAGCGGAATCGCCGATATCGGTAAGTGTATTTCCCGCGCAGGCGATGACGGCTACAAGCACACGGCGGAAGAAGTCGGCACCATAGTGAAACGCACGCAAATAGAATTGGTAAAAGGATTTAGCGAGCGCTTTGAATACTTTAGTCAGCTCCATGGCAGGCTGCATGATGATAGCGATTCCAAACCTGGATAATTGGCAAAAATCCATTACTTGCGAGGTAATGGTTTTTACGCTAAAAACACGCCAAACTAGCCTTCATTCATGTGAGGGTGAGTACTTATGTCTGCTTTTGGAACCATCTTACGTGACACGCGCAAAGCACGACGCTTCAGCCAACTCGAGCTGGCGGTTGAAGCCGACGTATCATCGCGACACATCAGCTTTATAGAATCCGGGCGTTCCAGGCCAAGCAGAGACATGGTGATTCGCTTGGCAAAAGTATTGGATGTGCCATTGCGTGAGGTCAATATCATGCTGCAAACCGCTGGCTTCAGTCATGAGTACCGCGAATCAGGTCTTGATGATCCCGCATTAACCGAAGTACAGCACGCGCTGCAACATATGATGGACTCGCACGATCCTTATCCTGCCGTCGTGGTTGACGACCAATGGAATGTTCTGATGGCTAACAACACGCAAATGGCGATGACGCAAGAGCTGATCAGTCGAGGAGCCGAATTCCCGGCCAGTGTAAATATGATGGATATGTTGTTCGCCCCCAAGGCATATCGCCGCTACATCACCAATTGGGACGACGTGGCATGCACATTATTGCAACGCGTACACAAGGAGCATTTGTTATCGGCGCGCAACGACGAGCAAAACGAACTATTGGCACGCCTGTTGGAATATCCCGGCATACCGACGGACTGGAATAGCAAGGAAACCGGGCATTCCACTCAACCGTATATACCGATGCAGGTAGAAGTCGACGACATAGAACTGCAATTGTTCTCCACAATCGCCACCTTTGGTACACCGTTAGACGTTACTTTGCAGAATATTCGCATTGAGCATATCTTCCCGGCTGATGAGGTTACGCGGCAATTTTTTCATGGCCTACACGCTAGCATCAACGGCAATAGTAGTAGCGCGCTACGCTCGTAACACAATCGGCTAGGCGCAACACCTTCAGGCAGCGCCAATCGTGCAGCGCGACTTGAGCGCGTGGACGTGACGCGCGTATTATGACGGGCGCCGCGCACTGCGGTTTACAATAAACAATCACCTCACTTGCCTGCGGATTTCTGCGCTACGCTATGACCGACAAACCGATTAATCGAATCCTGGTCGTTAGTTTACTGCTGTCGGGCAGTGCGCTCAGCGTGATGTCAACTGACCTATACACGCCCAGTCTGCCGCACTTGCCTAAACTGCTAAATACGTCGGCCGAGATGGTCCAGCTCACACTCGTATGCAACATATTGGCCTTTGGCCTGGCGCAGTTATTCCTCGGACCGCTATCCGATAAGATCGGACGGCGGCCGGTATTTATCGGGGGTATCCTCCTATTTACTGTTTTTAGCCTTGCCTGTGGCCTTGCCACCAGCATCGGCAATTTGATTTTAGCACGCACCTTGCAAGGCGCTGCCGGAGCGGCGGAAGCGGTTATGTTCCTAGCCGTACTCACCGATATATTCGACGAAAAATCTCGGGTAAAAGTGATGGCGATTTACGGCGTGTTGTTCGCGATTGCACCCGGTGTAGCACCGCTAATCGGTGGTCACATTCATGTTAACTTCGGCTGGCGCGCCAACTTCTATTTACTCTCCGCAATCGCGGCTATTGTTGTATTCATCACGATTTTCGCTCTCCCGGAAACGGGAAGTAAAAAACCCGACGCGTTGAAAAGACACGTCCTGCTCGGCAACTATATGCAACTGCTGAAAAACCGTGGTTTTATGCTTTACAGCCTGATGCTGGCGCTGGTGTCCGCAATCTTATTTGCCTTTATTGTGGAAGCGCCGTTCATATTGATTGATCACTTCGGTGTCGCGACTGAGCATTTTGGTTATTATCAACTAGGGGTGATTGTCGTCTATGCTATTGGTAGCTTTGCCTCCATGCGCTTGATAAACCACATTAGCAGCGACGCTCTATTAAAGTGGGGGATGATATTAGTCGTTGTCGGCACCTTGCTGCTGTTGGCACCAGAGCTATGGGCTAGCCAGGGTAAATGGGCGTTCATGGCGGCATTTGCCGTGATTATGTTCGCTACTGGCCCGCTGTGGTCGGTGTTACCCGCCGTTGGCATGTCGCAGGCGACTACCGCGACCGGTTCCGCCGCGGCGCTGTTTGGCGCGATAGAAATATCTGGCGGCGGGTTGGGTGCTGCACTGGCGATGAGTTTGCACGACGGAGCTACTTTATCATTGGCGATCACCGAGCTTATTTTGGTCGTATTACTCGTTGGGTTATATGTTCTTTCTGCGCGGCTAAACCTTAAAGTAAATCGCGTATCCGAAAATACAGCATTCCCATAGCCACCATCTGACTGCCAAACTGTTGACCGAAAGGAATGCGTCGGTGGCGTACCTTCTCAAACACGTCCAAACGTTCGAAGGTTCCGCTCACCGCATCGGCCATGATTTCTCCCGCGACGTGGGTAGTATTCACGCCATGCCCCGAATAACCCATGGAATAGAAAACATTGTCCGCCACGCGCCCAAGTAAGGGCACGCGGTTTACAACGATACCAATATTGCCGCCCCACTCAAAGTCGATGCGTTTACCCTTAAGCTGCGGGAAAATTTTCACCATGCGCGGCACCATTGTCGCTTGAATACTCTCTGGCACTCGCCCTGAATAGTTGCACCGCCCGCCAAACAACATACGCCGGTCGGCCGACAGCCGGTAATAATCCAACACATAATTGGGATCGCAGATCGCCATATCCAATGGATTTATGTCGCCAGCCTCGACTTCGCTGAGCGGTTCCGTCGCGATAATAAAACTGCCGGCAGGAAACACCAGACCGGACAACTTGCGCTGTTCTAAACGATGGTAGGCATTACCTGCCAGCACAACGAAGTCCGCCGCTACTCTGCCGTCAAGGGCAACAACGGCTGGTTTTTTTCCGTGCACAATGGAAGTCACTTCGGTTTGTTCAAAGATTTGCACACCGAGACTGGCGGCGGCCTTTGCTTCACCGATGCAAAGATTGAGGGGGTGTAAATGGCCGTTGCGGTTATTGATCAAACCGCCGATGTAAGCGTCGGTGCCTAACACCTCACGTATATCACCGGCGCGGACCATACGCGCCTGGTCGCCAAAACCGCGACGTTGCAGAACCTCATAGTGGTTTTCGAAGTCGGTCATATGGCGGAGCTTAAGCGCCACATCCATATAACCGTGTTTTAGATCACACTGAATATCGTATTTGGCGACTCGCTGTTCGATGATCTCGTGACCGCGATAACCGATGGCCCAGACCATGTCTTCCACTTCCGGACCTAGTTGGCGAATGATTTTGTCTTCACCGCTGGTGCCGCCAATCATCTGGCCGCCGTTGCGACCAGAAGCACCCCAGCCGATTTTATTCTGTTCGAGTACGGTGACGTTGTAGCCACGCTCGGCAAGGGCCAGTGCCGTTGACACGCCCGTGAAGCCACCGCCAATCACACAAACATCGGTAACGTGATTGCCTTTGAGGCGCGGGTAGTCAGTATGTTCGTTTAGCGTTGCTGCGTAGTAAGAGCCGCAATGGTTTTCTGGCTGCGGCATGGCCTTACCTAAATACCACTGTTGCTAAGCTATGATATACTGTACGTACATCCAGTATATATATTTGTTTCCAAAAGGGATTTTATCATGGCGCGCAATAATGTTCAGTTTCAGAAAGGGCTCAGTTTGAACGAGTTTCTCAGAGTGTATGGCACGGAGGAGCAGTGTTTCGACGCACTTTTTGCTCTACGGTGGCCCGATGGATTCCATTGCCCCCACTGCGGGCACGATGAATGTTGTCAATTAACCGTTCGGAAGCTTCAACAATGCAATCGTTGCCGCAATCAAACCTCAATAACTGCCGGCACCATTTTCGAATCGACCAAGTTGCCCCTGACCGTGTGGTTTCAGGGAATGTACCTGCTTACGCAAAACAAAAAAAGCGTATCGGCAATGTCACTACGCCGGCAATTGGGTATATCTTACAACGCGGCTTGGCGGATGAAGCACAAGCTCATGCAAGTGATGCTCGAGCGAGAGCATGATCAACCGCTGTCCGGTTTGATACAAATGGATGACGCCTATTTGGGTGGCGAGCGAACAGGATGTAAACCAGGGCGTGGTGCCGCCGCCAAAACTCCATTTGTTGCGGCAGTGGAGACAACCGAGAACGGTTGTCCAATCCGAGTTAAACTCTCTGTCGTGAAAGGTTTCCGCTCAGCAGAAATCAAGGCTTGGAGTCAACAACATCTGACTCGTGGTAGCACCATTACCTCCGATGGTCTGGCCTGCTTCAATGCCGTGACAGAGAATGACTGCTGGCACTATAAAATCGTCTGCGGTGGCGGACGAGCCTCGGTGGAAGAGCCTGCATTTTATTGGGTGAACACCGTGTTGGGGAACTTAAAAAGCGCCCTACGCAGCACTTGTCACGCCATTGACGCGAAGTATTCGCAACGATATCTGGCCGATTTTCAATATCGCTTTAATCGTCGGTTTGATTTGACGGCATTGATTCCCAGACTCGCTTTCGCCGCGCTGCGGACTCCGCCGATGACCGACAAGCTCCTGAAAATAGGCTTAGGCTAAATGACAATTAGGTGGCCTTATGCTTTGTTTCCTGCGGCGTTCTGATCAATCGCCAGCAAATACCACTCAATAAAGTCCATGCAAAGCGCTTCAAATTCGGGGTTGTACGGTCCCGGTTCGAAGAAACGCGAGTTCACACCCTCGCTATTGCGGCGAATGATAAACTCGTCTTCCAAGGTAGTGTTGTGCCACAACCACGTGACTGCGTCTTTGCTGTAGTCTACCCCTTCCTCTGCATCGGCGCGCACAAACCAGACTATTGTCATATCCGTTTCGGTCAAACCACGCGGTGTAAACCGATACAACACACAATGATCGGGATAGTTGAGCATAAAGGTCAGCGGTCCAAACTGAAAATCACCTGCACCTCCGTCGTAGTCTTTGATATCACCCATCAACGGTGCAACGGGTTGACCATTTTCACTGCCGGTTTTATAACCCTCGTAAAGAGCGTAGCGACTGGTGTATGCACCGCCGCCAAAATGCGGTTCTTTAGTGTACACGTGATATACATCGGTTGTGATACCCGGTATGCCAGTTATTTCCTCGGCGCGCGCCAACATAGCGTCGTTGACCGATTGCACATTGCAATGCAAGTCTTTCAGCGTATGCAACGCGGCGTAAGCGCGGTGCGAGGTCGCGCAGTGGTAACATTCCAAGTAGTTTTCCAGTGCAAGTTTCCAGTTAGCGTCAACCGTATAGGTTTGCTGATGCGCCACTTTGGCGTTATTCAAATCATACGCAGCCAGCGCTGGCGCAACTTTTTCCATATCGGGAGTAAATGTTGCAGCGTCTTGATTGCAGTTGACAAAAATCAACCCGTGAAAAACTTCTAATTGTGGTTTTTTCAATCCGTAATTCGCATCGTCAAAACCCTCGCCAATATCCATATGTCGTGCCGCTTTCAGGGAACCGTCGGTGTTGTAAACCCAACCGTGATAGGGGCAAACAAAAGTTTTGCAATTGCCCTCTGGTTGTTCACACACCCGCGCACCACGGTGCCGGCAGATGTTAAACGACGCCGACACCTGACCATTGTGATCGCGGTTGATAATGATGGAGTCTTCACCCACATCATATAGAAAGTAGTCGCCGTTATTCGGGATTTGGCTGATATGTCCGGCGTACAGCCAGCTTTTGAAAAAGATAGCGTCCAGCTCTTTTTCATAGGTTAAATGCGAGCGGTAGAAATACTGGTCAATGGCGAAGCCGGCCTTTTTACGTTGCGCTTCCACCATTGCCAACATACGGTCTGGAGTATCGTTTACATCTGTGGCGATATATTTCATCTTTTCTCTCAGTAACTATCTGAACGCGCTTCGCATACGTTTACACCGCGCGCAAATACCATTGGTAATCAAGATTTGAAACCTGGCGTTGAAATTCATCGCACTCGTTACGACGGATCTTCGCGAACAGGCCAAAGTACTCTTCGCCTAGGTATTGGCGCATAACTTCGCTGCTAGCAAACCGATCCAACGCAGCCTCCCAGCGAGTTGGCAGAGTGACTTGTTCTTCCTCAACGACGAATCCCTCCGCTACCATATCACCGGGATCGCACTCCTTGGCGAGACCATGATGAATGCCTGCCATCACGGCCGCCATTACTAAATAAGGATTCGCATCTGCACTGGCGATACGATGTTCAACTCGCATGTCTTCCGGCTCCGCCACCGGAATACGCAACGCAACGCCGCGATGGTTATAACCCCAATTTGACGTCAGCGGTACAAAATTTCCAGGCTGCAAGCGCCGATAAGAATTGGCATTAGGTGCGAAAATAGCCATCGCATCGTCCATAGTTTCGGCCAGCCCACCGATAGCGTAACGCATTCGCGCGGATATTGCTGGTATGTGCGATGACTCTGTGTCTGCGAAAATATTATTACCTTGCGCATCGTAAACGCTGGTATGAATATGCAATCCACAGCCCGCGGTTGCGCTAAACGGTTTGGCCATAAAACTGGCCGCCATACCGTGCTGCCGCGCAACACCTTTAACGATGCGCTTTAGCAACACCGCGTGGTCGCAGGCAAGCAGCGGGTTATCAACGTGATGCAAATTGATTTCGTACTGGCCCGGAGAAAATTCGGAGTGCACAGTTGTCATCGGCACATGTTGCAGCTCGCAGGCTTGGCGCACATCTTCCAGAAAATCGTCGTGATCCCACAAGTCTTCTGGCATGGCATATTGGGTGCCGGATTGTTTTAAGCCGGTACCAGGAATGGCGCCCAGCTTAATGCGTGGCGTCGGGTCATCGCACGGTTCGAGCAAATAGAACTCCAACTCGGTCGCCACCACGGGATTCAGATCCAACTCGCGCAGAAATCCCAAGACACGGCGGAGAATATTGCGAGGATCGTAATTGCTAGGCGTGCCATCTAGGTTGGCACAACTCACTAACACTTGCGCTGTGGCGGAATTCAACCACGGGATGGGAGCAAGTGTATTGATAATTGGAAACATGAGCTTATCGGGATCACCATCGGAGCTGCCAAGCCCAATCTCAGCGATGATCTCGCCGGCGCTATTGCACAACGAGGTCGCCCCGCAGCATTTAACGGTCCCAGCGTACAAGGCTCGGCATTCATCACGTGGTATGCGCTTGCCGCGCAAAATGCCATTCATGTCTGGCATTAACACTTCCAGCATTTTAATATCTGCGTGCTGTTGCAAAAACTTTTCAATTTCGGAGTTGGCGGCTGTCGTCATTGGGAGTGCTCCAACTGTTTCGCACGCCATGCAAGTGCCGTCTTGACGCCTTCCTCTTGCATGATTTTATTAAACGCTTTCGACTCGGGTGTTTCACCGGTTTCGATCAATACATCCAACTCTAAGCCTTGCAGCAGCGCCTGACGCATACCCATGGCTTCGTAACTGCGGTTAATCGCCTGCTTGGTTAAGGTTACCGCCAACTGATCGTTGCTGGCAATAATCCGCGCCATGCTTTTTGACTCGGCAAGGAGTTGTTCACTCTCCACCACTCTATTGAGTAGGCCCAGATTCAGAAAGCGCTCGGCTGAGATAGTATCATCCCCAGTGAGAAGAAATTCCTTGGCTGCCTTCGCTCCCGTTAGCCACGGCAAGATCATCGCCACAATACCGCTGCCAAACTTGACTTCCGGTGCGCCGAAACGGCAACCGTCATTTGCGATGGTTAAATCGCACGCCAGCGCCATTTCCATGGCACCGCCCAAGCAATATTTGTGCACCGCAGCAACTGTGGGTTTAGGGAAATCCCAAAAACGCATAATAATATCGAAATCAGCGCGCAATTCCTTGCGCCAATAAACGCTGTCGGTCGTTGCGACTTGTTCTCCGCTCGTCAGGTCGAAGCCGGATGAAAAACATTTGCCTTCACCATGCAGCAGCACAACGCGAATCTGCGGGTCGGCTGCGACAACATCCAGTGCTTGATGCAGTTGCCCTATCATTACCCGGTCAATGGCGTTTAATTTGTCTTGCCGGTTAAGACCAATGCACGCCACCGCCTCGTCGACGGTGTAGGTGATGCTGGTGAATTCAGTCGTCTCGCTCATCGCTACTCATACTTTTGTTGTCTTCGCGCATGACAAGCAAGGCATCCAAACCAACGCAACCTTGTTCCAGCACTTTTATCGGGTTGATATCTACTTCCTTGATTTCGTCCTTAAACGCCACGGCAATGGCGGATAAAATCGCTGCCGCTTCGCAATACGCGTCAATATCTACCGCGGGCTCACCGCGCACGCCATCAAGCAGGGCGCGCATTTTTAGTCGGTCCAGGGCACGGCGGGCGGTCACGGCATCGAACGGGGGTAACAGTACCAGTGTATCTTTTAATATCTCGGCGTGAATCCCGCCGATGCCTAACACTACCATCGGACCAAATTGCTGGTCGCTGGCGATGCCGAGCAGCATCTCGACTCCCTTCGCCTCAACCATTGGCGCAACGATTGTCCTTGGCCCTAATCGGGTCGCCAGTTGGCAGTATGCGGTCACCACCGCGACTGCGTCGTGTAGCGCCAACACAACGCCATCCGCCTCAGATTTATGCGCTATACCCTGCGCCGCAGTTTTTAATACCACCGGATACTTCAAATTTGGCGTCAGCGCAGTTATTTCTGCTTCGCTATTCGCGGCCTCGGCATTCGCCATGGGAATACCGAAATCCATCAGCAATGCGCTACTAAACAACTCACCAATCGTACCACCGCTTTTGCTAACAGACTTGAGGCGCTGTCGCCACTCGGTCACCTTGGCAGTATTCAACTCCACGGTGGTTGGCTGCGGAGCCTGTAGGTAGTCGCGGTATGCCAGCATGCATTTCGCACCTTTCAAAAACTGACTCACGCCGTCTAATACGGGGAAGCCTGCCTGGGTTATGCTGACTGCCAGCTCATCTGCGCCATTACCCTGCCGATTGGCAACCAGGAATACGGGCTTGCCCGAAGCCCCGTGGGCCGCGTGCAAATAGGCTTCGTAGGCAGGGTATATTTTTCCATAAGGAGCACGATCGAGGATCACCGCTCCCATCGCCGCCGCAGGGTCTTTTAGCATGGCACTCAAACACTGCGCCGCCTCTGCATCCGCATCGTCGCCGCCCGCGCCCCAGGCATCAAGTGGATTGATGGCGGGCAGGCCAGGATCCAGCAGGTCCGCCAGCTCTCGTGTTGTTCCACCTCCCAGTTGCGCCAATGGCACCGTGAGCTGATCAGCGAGATCAATCGTCAGTTGCCGTTCGCCGCCGGAGTCATGCAGGCTGACAAGCCCTCCCGCAGCAACTACATGCGGCTGGGCAAACATAATCAGCGCCGTTGCCAGTTGGTCCATATCATCGACACGCTGCACACCGTAGCGGTCGAATACGGCCTGGTAGCTGGCATCTGTGCCGGCCAAAGCGCCGGAATGCGACTGCGCTAACTCGGCGGCCAGTTCGGTTTTTCCCACTTTAATAGCGACAATCGGAATTTTCCGTTGCGTCGCTTTTTGTA
>JBPCXM010000137.1:0-15438 GCA_051008535.1 Pseudomonadales bacterium
GGATTTGCGCGATGAAAATCCAGGCTATTTCGATCTATTGGCGGAAAATCCTATCCCATTCCGCTTCTACGATGAAGAGCATGATATTCGCCAGTACCACCCAGTGATCAACCTAGACAGCTTCGGCAATATCGTCGAAATAAAATATAACGCACACCTGGCCGATACTGTTGACCTACCTGAAGACATTATGCACGACTATTATTTGGCGTATCGTGATCTAATGACGCGGCTAAGAAATCCAGGCTATATGGTTCGCCTCAAGACGAATAGCGGCGATATGATAGTGTTCGATAACCGCCGCGTCCTGCACGGCCGTGACGCCTTCGACCCTCAAACCGGCCGCCGCCATCTGCGCGGCTGCTATGTCGACCGCTCCGAGTTTCAAAGTCGCCTGCGTGTATTGGGCGGACGTTTTGATTCCAGTTTGCTCTAAATAAATCTGAATCTATTGTCGGTTTAACTAAGTACTCGCAAATCTCTTGCAAACCATCAGGCTCGGCTATTTAGTCGCACCGAGAATTTTCCTACCAGGATAGCGCCCTTCAATACGCTCGGAGTCTTTCACTACTTGCCGGCCGCCTACAATGACATGCAACATTCCCGTAGGCTTCTTGTACGGATCGCCGTAGGTCGCATTGGCGGCGATCGTTTTCGGGTCAAAGATAACGATGTCGGCGTCTGCGCCCTCTTGCAGTCGCCCCTTCTTTTTAAACGCTGGCGACGCCTGTTCCATCCAACGGGCTTGCAGCAGGCTGGTTTTGGCAATCGCCTTCGACATTGTCAGCAACTGCGTATCCCGCACATAATGCCCTAGCACTCTCGAGAACGTTCCCGCTACATTAGGATTGCTTAGAATATCGATATCCAACGCTGGCAACGCGTCGCTAGAAATCATCATACCCGGCCACTGCATGGCAGCCTCTATCCACTGCTCTTTCACATAGTGGTGATTGACTGAGCCGGTGGGTTGCTCGCGACTGTATTTCTCCCAACTTTGCTTGGTCATCCACTCGCCGGTAGCAACCCACTGCACGTCTTTGTAGGTGATATCGAATATCTTTTGCCAATCGCGACGCTGGAACACGTCGGCGGAGATAGAGGTGCCTCCCGCCGCGTAGGAGAGGGTCTCGGTAGTGATATTGGCGCCTTCGGCATTGGCTTTGTCGATCTTCGCCAACCATTTATGGATACCACCCATGGCGTTGTGGGTAATATGGCAGACGAAAAGTGGCGCCTTGGTGGCCTTGGCGTGCTTTATCGCTTCGACCAAACCGGCGGGGTCGCCAGGATAGCCGCGTCGCACGTGCACATAGATGGGCACCTGTCGTTCGCCGGCTACCTCGAACAGCATACGCAGTTCGGCGTCTGAAACCGCCGTCGTCATATAATCGAGCAGCACGCCGATTCCCAGGCCGCCTTCGTCAAGCCCTCGGTGTACCAACTTGCGCATTGCTTCGATCTGATCCGCAGTGGCAGGTTTAACCCAGGCTTCTCCCTTCATGCTTGCAGGTTTGCGACCAACGAAGAAATACGGTTGATCAAGCCCATCGATTACCTTGATACGAATGGCAAAGTGGCCAACGGAAGAGCCATAGTTTAGCTGAGCGCCACCACGATAATGCTCACCGTAAAAGCTGACTGGAAAGGCACCGGCCTCTAAATCCAACTGGGTGGTTATACCATCCAACAGATTCATGTGCTGGCCCAGCAGCGTAGGAGTGTGACTGTGCACATCAATAAACCCAGGCGCGACCACCAGCCCCTTAGCATCAATGGTTTGCTTACCCTGAATCGGCGTTTCGGAAATTTTGGCAATGACACCGCCGTTAACTCCAACGAAGCGCTCGGCATCAAATTTTGTTTCCGGATCGATCACGCGACCATCCCGGATTACCAGGTCATATTGTTCGCTAGCTCCAAGGGGATGGACAACCAAAAGCAATAGAAACAAGGTATTCGCTCTTACTCCGAACATTGTTATTGCTCCGGTCTCCGCACCAGCCGCCCCGGCTTAGCGCTAATATTGAGTGCGTCCTCAATGATCACCGGTACGCCCAGCGCGATAACCACTGTTCTAGCGAATCTATGGTGACTCTGTCTACTCATGCAGCTGCTTTCTCCACTTCTATCAACACCTCACCGATAAGGGTCGTAATCAACCGGCAATCGTCTAAATCGAAGGTCAACGGTACGCGCATATCCAGCAAAGTCGCAAGTAATTTCTTCGTGCGTGGCAGCGGCTGTGGGCTGCCCAGATAACGCCAACTGTCGTAGCGGCTGGTATAGCCCTGTGGCTGGTCGGCACCAAACCACTTCAACTCAACACCCCTGTCGCCACATCCAGCAACAAATTGGCCTATCTTTTCCGCACTCCAACCGGGCAGTGCAAACTGAATTGAGCTGCCGATGAAGTACTCCTCGGCAGGCCGCCGCGGCAGACGTACACTGGGCAGCATGCGCAGGCCCTGTTCCAGCACTGCGTAGCGTTCGTTCCAGCGCACGCACTGCTGCTCCAGTTCTGCCAATTGCGGACGCAGAACAGCGGCGCGCAGGTTATCCATGCGGCCGCTGCAATTGGGCGTGTTATACCGGATCTCATCGTACACCACGGGTGGGGGTGCCGCCAGATGGCGATCGAACAACATATAGGAACCGGAGTGGACGACTGACCTGGCCATCACAGCGTCATCGTCAGTTACTAGCAAGCCGCCTTCCCCTGAGTTAAGATGTTTGTAGGTCTGCGTGCTGAAACAACTGACGGTGCCGAAACTGCCGCTGCGTTGCCCCTTCCACCTGGCACCCATGGTATGAGCGCAATCCTCTATCAGGCACAGGTCAAACTGTTTACAGATCGCCACTAGACTATCCATATCTACTATATGGCCGCGCATATGGGAAAGCAGCAGATAACGAGCTTTACTCGCTTGCGCCTTCGCTGTCAGGTCTTGCAGATCAATCACACAATCTTTCGTCGTCTCGACGAGGATAGTCTCTGCACCGATGCTGTAGATGGCGCCCGGCACCGGTGCGAGGGTAAAGCCATTGCAAAGCACTTTATCGCCTGCGCGCACCCCTACACTGCGCAGGGCGATCTGCAGCGCATAGCCCCCGGAAGTGCAGGCCAGACAGTAGCGGCTGCCCATCCGTTCGGCAAATTCCTGCTCCAACAAATCTGTTTCACTAGCCTCTCCTGCCAGGGTGCTATAACGATGCAACCGGCCAGAGCGCATTACTTCTATCGCCTGAGCAATTCCTTGTTCCGGAATGGTTTCCTGCTGGGTGAAAGACTTGGCAAATTTCTTCATCAGGTTAGTCTAAGCATCAGATTGCCGGCTACGCAGCAAACGAGCGATTCACTTTGGTGCTAGACATCACGGCATCTGCAAAATTTCAATGATCAGTGGGTCGCCCTCGCGTTGTAAATAACTAAAGGCAATGTCGCCATCCATGCGCATAGACCAAATCGGATTAAAACCAATGGCGCGCGCGGCAGCGACTTTCTCGTCATGATCGCTGACACGGTAGCGTACGTGGTGCATGCCATTGCCGCCGGCGTCGAGAAATTCCTGATGCGGACAGGCACCGCTGAGCACCGTGATAAATTCCATTTCCAGCGCGCCACTTTTGCCAAACGCCAAACTCAAATGGCAATCTATCTTTTTACCGCGAAAGGTAGTGCCTTGCAGCGGCGCATCCATCATCTCGAAGGGGCCGAACAGGGGATCGTAAAGTTGTAGGGCTGCATCCAAGTCGGGAACAACGAACCCTATTTGATCTATCGGTGGTAAATTGAGTTGCTGTTGCAAGATGTCGGTCATTTGGGGTTCCCGCTTGGCGCAAAATGATCCAGCACCGCTTCGCGCAACAGATCCGGTGGTAGCAACCCCTGTTCCAGAATAAAGTCGTGAAACTCCCGCTGGTTAAATTTGAGCCCCAGTACCGCTTCTACTTCGGTTCGCAGCCGCATCAGGTTTATAAATCCGTAGTAATACGATGTGGCTTGCCCAGGGGCGCGGAACGAGTAACGGTCTGCCTCTGAGTTAGCCATGGCGGTGGACAGGCCAACTTGCTCGGTCATAAAGCTGACGGCCTGCTGCGGCGTCATTTGCCCGGTATTCACCATAGGGTCCATAAACATGCGGCCGGCACGCATGAGCTGGGTGAACAGAGCAAATAACTGGCCTTCCAGCGGCAGAAATTCCTGCATAAGTGATTCACTGTAAAGACCCCAGCCCTCTGCATTGGCGCTGTTAAAGGCGTAAATCGCTCGCGCCATGGAAGTCCCGTTTTCCACCAGGCTGGTGAACTGCAGTTCGTGGCCAGGACGCGCTTCGTGGACGGTAAGACTCCAGGTGATGGACTCGTGGCTCCAATCGTCCATTTTCGCTTCGCCTTCCATGCCGGGATTGGTCTGCACCAGCACGAATTCGCCGTATTGCCCGGTATTACCTATTAGCTGCGGAGGGCTCATAAAAGGTGCGGGGACCGCGGCTGACTCCGCTTCCGTTGCCAAGCGGATGCTGGCGTCGCGTTTCGGCAGCGTAACGATATTTTCACGACGAATAATCTCTTCCAAGCTGGCCAAGCGCTGTTGGTACGCCGCCAGTATTTTTTCCGGCGGAATTTGTTCTTTCTTCAGCTCCGCAACCACTGAGACGAGATCATTATTCTTCCAACCGCGCTGGGCGGCAATTTGCCGCGCGACCGCCTTCATCTGATTGCGTAGCAGTTGGTAATTGTGCTGAGCAATAGATATGAGCTCTTGCGGGCTGGCGTAAACGCCGAAATTTTTCAAATTGTTAGTGTATATGGCTTCGGGTAACTGGTTTTGCTCGCGGCTGCGCGGCAGGATTTCGTCCCGTACCCACTGATTGTACGTTGCCAGTTGCTCAAGCAGTAGCTTAAGATCTGCCTCCCAACCCTGCAGATTGGAATCGCGAAACACATCACGCATACCCCGCGCATAACGCTCGGTATTATCGAGGTCAGTAAGTACTTGCTTCTTGTAAGGCCCGGTCAAATTTTTGGCCGCAAAGCGCTCCTCTGTACGCTTCTTTACCAAGTCGGTGATAGGCTCGTAACCCTTCGCCTCGCCGGTATACTTGCGCAAGCGTTGCAGCGCCGCCGGGTAGCGCGCTTTATCGGATCGCGGATCAAGCAATGCGTGGAAACTCCCGAAAAGCTCTTCCGAGAGGCTGACATAGGGCAATAGGTATTGGCGCTCCAGCCGCTGGGTTTCGTTCTCGTCTTCAAGCGCGGTGATCAGAATTTGTATGTCCTGGCGGATCTTGGGGTGTTTCGCATTTTTCAGTTTGCGTGAGAGGTCCGAAATAAGACTCTTATTGCTTTCCAATTGACGCTGGTAAACACCGGCGCGAGCATCGAAAACTTCGGCATCGAAGTCGGCCAGACCTTGAGCGGCAACTGCCTCCGGCGAGAATTTCGCCTGCTCGCGCAACACTTTCAGCGTAATAGTGTCGCTGTCTTTGATCCAATCGGCGTGTACGGTGGTGCTAAGAATTAGCAGGAGTGTGGCAAACAGAACAGATTTTCTGCGATGCATCGCTGCGTTCCTCACGCTGGCTGGGGACTATGGAGCCGCAATATAGGCGAACCGACGAGATAAATCTATCGCCCCCGTCTTTAGTAGCGGTACGGGCTAAGCAGCAAGCGCGCGAATGTGCTGCACAACACTGCGCGCCAGTGCATTGAGATCATAGCCACCTTCCAATATCGACATCACTCGGTGTTCGGAGTAGGTGCTGGCCCAATCTTTTATTAGCGAACTTATCCAATAGTAGTCTTCGTCGATCAGATTCAGGCCACCTAGCGGATCATCTTTATGGGCGTCAAAGCCGGCCGAAACAAAAATCATTTCTGGCTGAAAGTTGCGCACTGCGGGCAACCAATCGCGTTCTATCGCTTGCTTGAAGTCTGAAGAGGCCGTTCCCGCCGGCAGCGGGGTCAGCACAATGTTTTGCCGGTCAACTTGATCGTACCTACCAGGATAAAACGGCCATTGAAAACTTGAGCACACCAACACTTCGTGCCGGTCTTGAAATATTTCTACCGTGCCGTTGCCATGGTGTACGTCGAAATCCAGCACGGCGACGCGTTGCACACCGAAATGCAACGCCCGTTCTACGGCGAGTGCAACCGAATTAAACAAACAGAATCCCATCGCGATGCTGGACTCCGCATGATGCCCAGGTGGTCGCACGGCGCAGAATGCATTGCGCACGCGTTGTTCGAGAATTTGATCGGTGGCGTGCACCGCCGCACCGGCCGCACGCAAAGCAGCATTGATACTGTGGGGGTTGATATGGGTGTCGGCATCCAGCGCGACCACGCCTTCGGCCGGCGATTTCTCAACTATGAACTTCACGTGGTGGCTGGGGTGTACCGACTCCACACCTTCGATATCCAACAATGGGGCTTGGTCGAGTAGCACCGTGTCATTCCATTCGGTTGCCGTGACCAGTTGCTGGATTGCTTGCAAGCGCTGCGGTGATTCTGGGTGGCCCGCACCCATTTCATGCAGCTCACAGTCTGAATGACTAAGGTATAAAGTCGGTATCGATGCTTGAGCGCGCGAAGTCATCAGCCTTGTCCTGCGGTTTTGTAAACTGCTATCGATGATTGTCCTTTACATAGTCTTGCAGGCTGCCACAAAAATCAATCGGAATAGTCCGGCCAATTAGCATCCTTTTCAGAAATCACCTTCACGACTAGCGGCCATTCGATCGCAAACCGCGGATCGTTATACCTAATCCCTTGCTCGGCCCCCGGTGCGTAAAACTCGGATACCTGATAACAAGCTTCGGTTCCGTCTTGTAAGGTTTGGTAGCCATGGCCAAACCCAGCCGGCACATACAGCATTTTTCGATTCTCCGCGCTGAGTTCAACACCAAACCATTGGCCAAAAGTTGCGGAAGAGGCCCGCAAATCAAGAATCACATCATAGAAAGCGCCAGTCGTGCAGCGCACCAGTTTCGTTTCTTCATAAGGCGCTACCTGATAGTGCATGCCACGCAACGTGCCGGCTTTATGATTAAACGAAACGTTGGCTTGCACTATATTCGATGCCAGCCCAAGTTGTTCAAACTCCCGGCTACACCAGCCGCGCGCAAAAAAACCTCTTTCGTCTTCTATCAGCTCAAGTTCGATCACGAAAGCGCCAGCCAATGGTGTTTTGGTAAATTTCATTGCCTCTCGCTTATTTAATGTGTGCCCAGAATAAGCCCGCTCGTCGGCACGCCAGCACCCGCCGTTATCAGGGTGTGCTCGACATTGTCGACCTGATTAACCGCAGTGCCTCGCACCTGACGCACCCCTTCGGCGACCCCATTTAACCCATGGATGTAGGCTTCGCCGAGCTGGCCACCGTGAGTATTGATGGGTAGTTTACCACCACGCGCAATATGACCGTCACGAATAAAGTCTTTGGCCTCACCGCGCTGACAGAAGCCGAACTCTTCCAGCTGCGACAAAACGAACGGGGTGAAATGGTCGTAGATCACCGCGGTTTGAATATCCTCCGGCGCAAGATCCGCCATCGCATATAGTTGGCGCGCGACCAGGCCCATCTCCGGCAAGTTGGTGATGGACTCACGGTAGAAAGAGGTCATCATTTGTGGATCGTCCATCGCACCTTGCGCAGCGCCTTTAATTAAGGCCGGTTTCTGCTTTAGATCACGCGCGCGTTCGGCAGAGGTAATCACCAAAGCCACGGCGCCGTCGCTCTCCTGGCAACAGTCTAGCAGGCGCAGGGGTTCGGCTATCCAGTGCGAGTTTTGATGATCTTGCAATGAAATCGGCTGCTCGTAGAACCAGGCCTTGGGGTTGGTCGCGGCAAAATCCCGACCAGCCACCGAGACACGGCCGAAGTCTTCGGTTGTTGCACCATACTCATGCATATAACGTTGCGCGCTCATAGCTACCCACGAAGCCGGCGTTTGTAGTCCGTATGGAAAATACCAATTGAAGTGTGTGGTCTCAAATGAGTTGGGGTCGGTATTGATTAAACCACCCTGACCAAATCGAAAACCCGAGCGCTCGTTCATCGCTCGGTAAACGACGACCACTTCGCAGACGCCGGTTGCGACTGCCATCGCCGCTTGCAGCACCGGGCCGCAGGCTGCACCACCACCGTAATGTATGCGCGAGAAAAACTTAAGCTCTTTGCCGCCCAGCAAACGAAAAATTTCGATCTCCGGGTTGTTGTCCATGGTGTAGGAGCTCATGCCGTCGATCTCGGAGGGGTGTATGCCAGCATCGTCAAGCGCTTCCTTCACCGCCTCCACGGCCAACTGCATTTCTGTAGGGCCCGAGTCTTTGGAAAATTCGGTCGCGCCCAAGCCGACGATTGCCGTCGTGCCTTTTAATACATCATTGCCCATCTATTTCTTTGCGCTAGACCGGTAGCTGCACCTCTTCGTTAGCCGCAAGCATTGCGCCTAGATCTGCCAACTGCCGATTCGCCCCCCCCAGAGTAAATTCGATCTGCTTGGCCCACAGGTAGTAACGATGGATGGGGTAGTCAACATCGGAGCCAATACCGCCGTGCAAATGTTGCCCGGTGTGACCCACACGGTGACCCGCTTCACAAGCCCACCATTTCGCCACACGCACTTCCTTGCTTGCCGGCAAACCTTCTGACAAACGCCAAAGCGCCAACCAATAGGCTGAGCGCAACGCTTCAATATCGATATAACCGTTTGCTGCACGATGCGAGACGGCCTGGAAGCTGGCCATCGGCCGGCCGAACTGCTGGCGCTCGCCGGTGTATTCGGCGGTGCGTCGCAGCCCCTCTTCCAATACACCGACTTGCATGGCCGCGAGGGCTGTCATCGCGCGCTCGGCGGCCCACTGAATAATCTTTTCGCCCTCTTGCGCTGAACCCAGCAGCGCTTCGTTGCCGACTGCAACGTTATCGAAGTGAATTTTGTACAGCGGTTCCAGATTGGTACCGAATTGTGGTGTAAGAGAAATTCCTTTGGTGTTATAAGGTAAAGCGAATACAGCGCGACTACCGTCAGCCAGCTTCGCCGGTAATACGAGTGCCGCAGCCTCTTCCGCATAAGCTACCAGACCACTACTACCGTTTAGCGTCCATTTACCTTGCTGCTCCTGCGCTTGCAGTTCACAATACGCATCTGCACTATGCAGACCTGACGCCAGATGAGACTTGCCGTTCGCCAAGGGTTGTAGTAAGTCGCTCTGCTGCACCTCGCTACCGAATTCACTCAGCGGCAATGCGGCGAGCACCAAACTGGAAAACATCGGCACTGGCGCCAACGCACGACCATATTCTTCTAATGCCAGGCACAGTTCGGTTAAACCCATTGCGCTGCCACCACACGATTCCGGTAGCGTGATACCGAGCAAGCCGGCTTCGGCCAGGGTTTGCCACAGCTCTCCGTCGAAAGCTCTGGCATCAAAATCGTATTGACGTAAATAGTCATCGGTCGCCTTGTCGGAAAAAATTTGCTTCGCCAGGTCGCGTATCGCCAGCTGCTCTTCGCTAAACGAGAATTCCATAGTAACCCCTCTTCAATCTTTAACTAACAGGTTTAAACAGGGGCAGTGACAGCCCCTCTTCTACTTCGGTGATCGCAAGTTCTACCCGCATGCCGATGCTGACGTTTTCCGATTGTATACCGCTAAGTTGCGTAATCAGTCGCGTACCTTCGTCGAGCGCTATCAGCGCCACCGGGTTGGGATAATCAAATGTTGGAATCACCGGGTGATGCATTACGACATAACTGTAGATCTCGCCCTTGCCGGCAGATTGCAACGTGTCCCATTGCAATGACTGGCATTGTGGACACATGGGTCCGGGCGGGTGACGCAGTGTTTCGCAATGGCTGCAGCGCTGGATAAGTAGCCGACCTTCATTCACCCCCTCCCAAAAGAAGCGGTTGTCATAATTTAGAATCGGTCGCCAACGCTTGGCCGCGCCGGTATCAGTGGCTGTCATAGCGAAGACTCTCCTCCATATTGGCTGCCCATTTGCACTATTCCCCGGCTATCGAGCGTCGCAGTTGCGCAATTTTTCCTGCATATTGCAGCTTGTCTTGCGCTGGATTCTCCAGAAAAAGGCCGCGATAAAACATCACTGCCAGCCATTCCGCCATCTCTTCTTGCGATAAATCAAGCGCGCGTAGTTCGGGCGTTTTGGCAATATAATAATCGCGCAGCAAAGTCTCACCGATTCCACCGAGTGCATAAACTACGGCTCGCGCTTCTACCGGCGATAGCTGCGCCTGCGGGAACAACTTAGGCATCAACTCGACCAACAATTCCAACTGCCAATAAAAAGATCTACGCCATAGCTCGGCAAATTCGGGTTGCTCATCTGACACCTGCACCATGCAACGCATAATACCGGGGTGCTGCACGTAGTTTTCGACGACGATGCGATTATGGGCGAGAATACGCTCGAACCAATCGCCTTTGCGCACGCCTTTTTCAATTTCCAATACTGATTCGAAACGCGCCATAAAGTCAGTCAGCACTTCGACCGTGAGCGATTTCAAATCCGGGAAATAATGATAGAACAACCCGGCCGCAACACCAGCTTCCGCCGTCACCGCCGTTATACGCATTTGATGATAGCCGTCACGCTCCAATACGGTTATCGCGGCGGCCTTTAGATTAGCGCGCGCCTGCTCGCCCTTTGCCCTTCTTATCGGAGCGGGCTTAGCCGGATCGCCGGATTGGGGCATTTTAGCCGTACTCTTGGCGGGCGCTGCACACATCTAAGTCCGAACCTCTTTTCATATATAAATCAGTGAACTAAGCGGGAAATGAGTGGCGATTCGAGCCGCTTACGCGCTACGTTTGAAACTATTTTAGCAATTTTTATTGAAATTGAAACCAATTTCAATAAAATAATAGAATAGCTAGCAAATCAGCGCTTCATTGTTGGAGACAATAGCCCATGTTCGTGGAACACACCGACGACCAAAAAGCCTTGCGCAAAGAACTACGCGAATATTTTCAGCGGCTAATGACACCGGAAATTAGAGAGAATACTCGCGGTAACGAGGGCGGCGACACCTATAAACAAGTGATTCGCCAGCTCGGCAAAGATGGCTGGCTGGCGATTGGCTGGCCTGAGGAATACGGCGGCCAGGGGCGCACGGCCTCCGAGCAAATGGTATTTTTCGAAGAGGCGCAGTTGGCCGAAGTACCCTTGCCTTTTGTGACGATTAATACCGTAGCGCCGGCCTTGATGGCACTGGGTTCGGAGCAACAGAAACTCGATCTGCTACCGAAAATTGCCGCCGGAGAATGCCATTTTGCGATAGGCTATACCGAACCCGGCGCTGGCACTGATTTAGCCTCGCTAACCACCAGCGCAGTACTCGACGGCGACGAGTATGTGATTAACGGCACCAAGGTTTATACCAGCAGCGCCGAAGCTGCCGACTATATCTGGCTGGCTGCGCGCACCGACCCTGAAGCGTCGCGACCGCACAAGGGCATCACCATATTTATTGTCGACAGCAAACAACCTGGGTTCTCCTTCGCCCCCATTCACACGGTGGGGAATGTGCGCAGCAATGTGTCGTATTACAACGACGTGCGTGTTCCGGTATCCATGATAGCTGGCGAACTTAACGGTGGTTGGCAGTTGATCACATCGCAATTAAACCACGAACGGGTCGGCCTCGCCGCAATAGGCGTGCAGGGGTGGGGCCTATTCAAGCGTATGCTAGAACTAGCGCGCACTCCCGACAGCAACGGCAAACGATTGATCGATACCGCATGGATTCAACACAATTTTGCCGAAGCATATAGCCGCCTGGAGGCCATGCGCATCATGAACTGGCGAATGGCTTGGGAAATGGACACTGGTGAACCTGGTCCAGCGTACGCTTCGGCCATGAAGGCTTACAGTACCGAATGTTTGATTGAAGTTGACCGTTTGTTTATGGACGTAGTCGGCGCTGCCGGCACCTTACGCCGCGGCAGTGCCGACGCTGTGCTTAATGGCGACCTGGAAGAGCATTATCGCAAGTGTCAGATCAACACCTTCGGCGGCGGTGTGGCCGAGGTGATGCGTGACCTAGTCGCACAATTTGGTCTGGGTATGTCGGCTTACCGGCGTTAACGTTTTACATATAGATAAAAATCAACTCGTAAACCAGCGCAGGACGCTCTTCGCCAACGACATTGAGGTTTTGCTCCAGTGTAAAGCGTGTACCTTTTGGCGTTGCCTCTATCGCCTTGACTCTGGAACGTGTATGTACCTTGCTACCCACCGGCACTGCACCGGTAAAGCGCAGACGGTCGGAGCCAACGTTGAGCATATTATTGTAGCCAACCACTTCATATGTTGCGTTTCGGTCAAACTTGCTCAACAAAATCAGGCTTAGGAATCCATGCGCAATAGGCACACCGAACGGACTCATTTCCTTGCACTTTTGTGGGTCAGTATGCATCCAGTAATCATCCCCCGACAGTTCGGCAAAGGAATTAACCATGTCTTGCGTAATTTCCAGCGCGTTGCTCCACTGACCGAAGTCGTCAGAAACCAGTTCTTGCAAGGCGTCGACGTCGTCAAATTTATATTGCTTCATGGTGTTTGCTCCCCGATCTTTGCTATAGCGTGGCGCGCTATGTTAGACAAAGACTTTCGTCGGCTCCAGCCAAATGACAAAACTTTTAAGCTTTATCATAACTGCACCCATGAACTTAAATGCCAGTGGAATCGGTACAACATGACCATTGCTCCATGCGGGCGCAAATGCGTACAATCGCGTGGTTAACCTACTGTGCCACATGGTAAAATGAGCGCATAGTTTCCACATCTCGCCTTTAGAATTCACAGCAGCTAACGTAACGCGCAACCGCATTCTTGCAAGCGAACTTTGTCAACGCGCAACCACACACATAAGGAGACAATCATGACTGAAGCCGTCATTGTTGAAGCACTTAGAACCCCGATCGCACGCGGCAAACCCATTGTCGGCGAATTAAGCGGTTTTCATGCGGCCGAGTTGTTGGCGCTTACACAAACCGCTGTGATTGAACGCGCCGGCGTCGACCCGAAAGACGTCGACCAATTAATTGGCGGTTGCGTAACCCAGGCCGGAGAGCAAGCCGGAAACATCACACGCAACGCGTGGCTGTCTATGGGTACAACCTTTGAAGCGGGCGCCACGACGATTGACGCCCAATGCGGCTCGGCACAGCAGGCGAATCATTTGATCAACGCGCTGGTGAAAGGCGGCTCTATCGATATTGGTATCGCCTGCGGCGTGGAGGCCATGAGCCGGGTTGGCTTAGGTATGAACGTTTACAATGGTCCAGGCTATTTTCTGCCGGAAAATTTTCCGTGGGACAGCTCACCCGACCAATTTGGCAGCGCTGAACGCATCGCCCAGAAGCACGGTTTCAGCCGCCAAGATCTCGATGAATTCGGCCTACGTTCGCAGCAACTGGCGAAGGTGGCTTGGAATGCAGGCCACTTCGACGCAGAAGTGATTGAGGTTCAGGCACCTGTTCTCGGCGAGGACGGCAAACCCAGCGGCGACACAAGAACGGTAAGCCGTGACCAGGGTTTGCGCGACACATCCCTGGAGGGACTGAGCCAACTAAAAACCGTTGGTGAAGACCGCTCTCACACGGCCGGCAACTCCTCGCAGATTTCCGATGGCTCAGCGGCTGTGTTGTGGATGAGCGCGGAAGAGGCAAAGGCACGCGGTTTGAAGCCACGCGCGCGCGTCATAGCAGATGCGTTAGTCGGCACCGACCCTTATTACCACCTTAACGGTCCGGTTGACGCGACACACCACTTGTTTAAAAAGTCCGGCATGAATATTGGTGATATCGACCATGTCGAGATCAACGAAGCTTTTGCTTCGGTGGTGCTTTCCTGGGTGAGAGAATTTAGTCCTGATATGGATAAGGTCAACCCTATGGGTGGCGCCATTGCGATTGGCCACCCGGTCGGCTCGACTGGTGCACGGCTCATCACTACCGCGTTGCACGCGTTGGAGCGCATGGATAAATCAACGGCCCTGATCACAATGTGTTGCGGGGCATCCATAGGCACAGGAACCATTATTGAGCGGCTGTAAATGCCAGTTAAAGATTGAGAGGATTTATAGATGACAGAATTAGACGGAAAAGTAGCAATTGTCACCGGCGCCGGGCAAGGACTCGGCCGTGTGGAAGCACTTGAGCTAGCCCAACAAGGCGCGCGCGTGGTGGTGAACGATCTTGGCGGCGCACCGGAACGAGAGGAAGGCGTACACGCGGTCGTTGCAGAAATAAAGGAAATGGGCGGCGAAGCAGTTGCACAATTCGGTGATTGTGCTTCCATGCAGAATGCTGAAACGTTGTTAAAAACCGCCATCGATAATTTCGGCGATATGAACATACTGGTCAATAATGCCGGCTTCTGCCGCGATCGGATGATTTTCTCCATGAGCGAGGAGGAGTTCGATTCTGTGGTACGTGTCCACCTGCGTGGCCACTTCGTTAACATGCAGCAAGCCACTAAGTACTGGCGCGAGAAAAGTAAGGTCGACGGTGCGCCCGTTTATGGGCGTTTAGTCAGCACCTCTTCCGAGGCGTTTTTGTTTGGCTCGGTGGGTCAACCCAACTACGCGGCAGCCAAGGCTGGTATTGTCGCCATGACCATGGGAGCCGCGCAAGGGATGATCAAATACGGAGTAACCGCCAATGTGATTTTACCGCGCGCTCGCACGGCGATGACACTGGAAGGTCCCTCCGCAGTTTTCTTCCAGCCACCCGAAGGCGATGAGTTCGATAATTTCGCGCCGAAAAATGTCAGCCCTCTAGTTGCCTACATCGCCTCGCCGCGGGCGCAAAATATCTCAGGGCAGTTGTTTGTCGTTTGGGGTAAAGAGATTACCGTGATTGAACGGCCGAAATTTGGCGACAAGTTTGCCAATGACGAAGCCTGGACGGTGGAAGCTGTACACGACAAAATTTCCGGGCATTTCGCCGACCTGCAACCAGTTGTGGATGGTTACAGCGTTCCGCCACAATAACTCCCAGTAGTTGCTGTGCAAGCGCCGCAGCGGCGCTTGCACAGCATCGAGCAAATACCCATAGCCCGGTCCGGGTTTTAGGCATATCATTGCGCTTTTAGAGTCGCCGCTATTGGCTTAACTATGCGCAAAACCAAAGTCATCTGTACCATCGGTCCGGCCACCAGCTCCTACCCCATGCTGGAAAAACTGTGCGCCGCCGGCATGAATGTGGCGCGCCTCAATATGTCACACGGCAACCACGACTCGCATCGGCGGGTTATCAAGGCAATACGTACGCTGAATAAAAAAGTGCCTTACCCAGTACCAGTGTTACTCGACACACAAGGCCCGGAAATCCGCACCGGCCATCTTTCCACTAACCTGGATTTGAAAGAAGGTGCAGAAATATCCATCGTCGTCCGTG
>JBPCXM010000138.1:0-3035 GCA_051008535.1 Pseudomonadales bacterium
TGGACCTGTTTGATCCTGAGTGGGAGTCTGGCCAGGCGCCCCACGAACTGGGCAGGGCACCGGTAGGTCGCATCAGCATCGCCAACACCGACTCCGAAGCACAGGCCAACGTGCAGTCGGCGATCGATGCTGCCTATCGGGCTGTAGCGGAACTCAAGACCTGATCTAACAATATCTTACGCCAGTAGCCTGATTTTTATCGTACGTGATATAAATACCGCCCAACAGACAAATAAACACATAATTATCACGCACGGTATATTTTCGTTGTTCCGACGCCATATGCATGCTATTTTTTACCGTACGATAACTTTTAATAGGTGGAATATGAGCAACGATCAGGTGCAATACGGTGCGGTTCGATCGGCTGAGGATCTCGGCAGGCTGGTGCGTGCTCACCGAAAACAACGAAAGCTGACACTGGAAACGATTTCGGGATTGGGCAACCTTAGCACCCGCTTTCTATCTGAATTTGAGCGCGGCAAGGAAACCGCTGAGCTCGGCAAAGTGTTGCAGGCACTGCGCACTTTAGGGCTGGAGGTGGTGGTTAAGCCCCGTGGGGGCACGCCATCCAGGCCGCTATCAAAACAGGATGGAGGAAGCCATGCTTGATCCCGATGGCCTCAATGTCTGGAGCGATCAACAACTCGTCGGCTACCTGTGGCGGAACACCCAGGGGCTGATTGGTTTCCGTTACGAAGAGGAATGGCTGGCGCAAGGTGAATTTGCCATCTCCCACACACTGCCTCTGCAACAGGAAGATTTTACACCGGAAGAAGGTCTTGCTCACCGCTTTTTCGCCAACCTGCTGCCAGAAGGAGGCGTCCGTGATCAGATAGTCAGGGACCTCAAAATTGCCAATACCGACTTTGATCTGCTTCGGGCCATTGGCGGCGAATGCGCTGGCGCACTTTCCATTTTGCAGGCTGAGCATCAACCCTCAACAGAGCATGAGTACCACAAAGTCTCGGACGAAGAGTTGGCTAACCTGGTTGCCCGCCGCGGCCAGGTTTATACATGGACGGCGAACGAACGCCCTCGACTTTCTCTGGCCGGCGCCCAGGACAAGTGCCCTATTCTGGTTAAAGATGACACCTACTGGTTGCCGAAAAAGGAATCGCCTTCCAGCCATATCCTGAAATTTGAATTGTCCGATTACCGACACCTGCCTGCCTACGAGACTTTTACCACCCTGCTGGCAGAGGCAATCGGCTTGCCAGTTGTCGACATTCAACTGCGCTCGATAGCCAACACACACTATGCTTTGATTGAGCGTTATGATCGACACCCGCTTGAAAACAGCCGGATTGCGAGGTTGCATCAGGAAGATTTTTGTCAGGCGCTGGGTTTCGGTCACGAGCGCAAGTATCAGGAGCATGGTGGACCGACATTCGCCGACTGTTATCGGCTGATCCAGGAGGTCTCCACCGACCCTGCCAACGACGTACAGCATTTACTTCGCTGGCAAGCCTTCAACGTCCTGGCAGGTAACTCAGATGGCCATGCCAAAAACCTTTCTCTACTTCATCAGGCCAATGGTGAAATTCGGTTAGCGCCTTTTTATGACCTCGTTTGTACCCGTGCCATAGAACGTATTGATTACCATCTGGCTTTTTCCGTTGGCGATGAAAGGAATCCGGGTGTTATAACTTTGAAGCATTGGGACACGCTGGCAAGACGGTGTGGCTTGCGCCCTCAGTTCCTCCAGGATCAAGTTCAGGATATTGCTACAAGGCTGCTGGAGAACCTACAGCCAGTGAGGGCAAAATTTGAAAATCTATATGGAGAGTATGCTGCGCTACAACGGATTGAACAGGTTGTAACTAAACAATGTCAGCGCACGATCAACGAATAGGTAGGACGGCCCGCCCCTGGTGTGACATCGCTGAATGTGCGGTTGGATGCAGCCAAGTCGCGGGAGAATCGCTACGCGCTGCTTGAGGAATGTGTCACGTTGGCGAGTGAGCTCATAATGTACCCGATTTCTGCCTGAAACATGGGTTGCCCACACCACCTTTACTAGTCACTACTGTAAAGTTATCATATAATGCGTGGCTGCACACAGGAGCCAGGTCAATGAGTGACAACCAAAGCGAACAGGCTGAAGTCGGCAAAATTACAGACACGACACTGCGCCGGATGCGCGAGCGCGTTGGCGTAGAGGTACCGGAACCCCGACGCTACCACAACGATGTGGTCACCCAGGACGGCTCGCGCCACTTCTGCTGGGGCTATGGGGATGACAATCCGCTCTACTGTGATGCCAACTATGCCCGAGATACCCGCTGGGGCGGCCTGATCACCGCGCCGGGGTTTACTTACACCATGGGAGAGAATGACGTCCCTCCTCTGCCCCCGGAACTCAAGCAAAAGTTGAAGGGCGATCCGCTCAATGGACTGGGCGCCTACCAGGCGGAAATGACCTTCGAGTGGTGGAAGCCGTTACGTGAAGGTGATCGCTGCTACTTGCGCAAGGCTCTGGTCGGCACCCGGCTGGCGGAGGGTCGCGTGGGCGGCAAGTCGATTCACGAGGTACGCGGGATCTTCCAGCGCAACCAGGATGGCGAGCCTGTAGCCGCACGGCGAGGACTGTTTATCGCCAATGAGCGTAGCCAGGACAAGGGTGACAAAAAGACCGACAAAAAAAAGAAGCCCATGTCGCTCCCCCAGCCCTATACCGATGAGGAGCTTGCTGAAATCGATGCCTGTTACGAAGCAGAGAACGAAATTCGCAGAGGGGCAACCCCCCGCTACTGGGAAGACGTGGCAGTGGGTGAGACCCTGCCGAAAATGGTCAAGGGCCCCGTGAAACTCACCGACCTGATTCTCTGGCACATGGGCTGGGGCCTGCAGATCTCGCCGCCAGGGGCGTTCAAGCTGACATACGACGTACGCAAGAAGGTACCCAGCCTGTTCCCCAAGGACCACCTCGGGGTGCCCGACACGGTGCAGCGCTGCCACTGGCAGGAGGACTGGGCACAGGAGCTCGGCTTCCCGGGCCCCTATGACTACGGCGGCCAGCGCGAGGTATGGCT